>NZ_FNGR01000008.1:0-250966 GCF_900103045.1 Ensifer sp. YR511 | reverse complement strand
TAACCATCCAGTTGCGCGTCGCCTCGACAACCGCATGGCTGTTTTCGCGGTACCGCTCGAGAAACCCGCCGAGCGACTGGCGATCGTTCTTCACCCGGCCGGAGCGCAGCGTCTTGCCGCTGCTGTCCTGCACCACCAGATGGCTATAGGATTTGTGGTAATCAACGCCGATATGGTAATCATAGGACGCAGTCATGCTTCCAACTCCCGTGTTGAGATCTCCAAAACCCCAACAGGATAAGCCGAAAGGCTGGAAGCGTGGCTGTCCCTCAATCATCACCTGCATCTCAGTGATCCGTTCTCTCAGCGGACGCGGTCTCTTTCATGCCACCTCCTTCGTTGAAGCATCCTTGCGGCCAAGGCGTTCGCCACCTCGTGGTGGTATTCCGGCTTGAGCGCGAGCAGCTTCCTCGTCATCAGGGATTCGGTCAGGATGCGGGGCTGGTCGCAGCCGAGCTGCGCCAGCCGCTCCGTCGCGCCGTGCTCCGCCTCGTAGGCGGCAAGCACGGTTTGAACGCGCTGCCAGAAGAGCGTTTCCGGCAGGTTGTAGCAGTGGTCGAGAAGGTGGGAGATCTCACTCAAATTGTAGACGAACAGCGTGTCCATCACCAATTCGCGCAGCGAATCCAGGTTGTCCGTCCAATAGAACTGGTCGGGCTCCGCCTCCCGGTAGATCGGCTCGAGCGACAGGAAATCCGGCGCCTTTTCCGGCGCGCGCAGAAAGCCCGGCGAAAACTCGATGCTCTCGTGAAAATCGCGCAGGATCAGCCGGGCCGGCCAGCCATCGCGATGGACGAGCAGCATGTTCTGCCCGTGCGCTTCTACCGCAAGCCCATGGTGCACCAGCAGGTGCCAGACAGGCAGGACCGCGACTTCAATCAGGCGGTTGATCCAGGGCATCAGGCCGAAGCGCTGGATCCAGTCGTCGGCGAAGGCACGCCCGTCCGCTTCGACCATCATCAGCGCGTTGAAGGGAATGACGGCCTCGCCGGAGCCAAGCGTCGCTTCCGCGTTCTCGCGCCAGATGGCTGCGACCTGTCCGGCCAAAGGGCCCTCGCTGTCGGCGACGATGCCGGCATATTCCTGCAGGACGGTGAGCGGATAGCGGTCGCGAAAGGCCGGATCGCCGGCAACCATCTCGGCGATCCAGCGCGAGATCACCGGCGCCGTGCACACCGAATGCGCCTCAAGGGTGCGGCGCGACGAGGTGTTGACGATGTTGAGCGGCAGCTTGACGCTCGCGGCCAACGGCCGGTCCCGGTTCAACAGGGAGCGAACCGACTGCGTCGCCGTGTATCGGTCCCCCGCCGGACCGAGGCAAAAGGCTTCGGCCACGGCGATCCAGCCAGAAAGCTGTCTCTCACGGAGTTCGCGCCATTGCCAGGGATGCAGCGGTACGAGACCGAACGCATCAGGCGAAGCACCGCGCTCCTGCCGCTTCGCCCGGAGTTCGGACCAGGTTTCCTCCCCCAGTTCCGCTTCCCAGAAGGCATCCTCGTCACCGGGGATCGCGCAGCGAAGATGCTTGCGCGCCACCAGAAGCCAGACGAGCTGGAACGCTCCTCCCATTTCGGGTCCATAGACTGCATGGTCGGCGACGGAAAAGCCGGTACGCGCCTTGTAGCAGGGATGATAGGGATGACCCTCCTCAAGCGCTCCCTCCAACTCCGCAAATGACAAAGTGCGGCGCAGCCGCGCCGGTACCTGACGCTCGTTCCAGGCGCTGAAGGCGATCGTCTGCGTGAGTTCGTTGAGCAGCTTTCCGCGCGTCGGTCCGCTGCCCGGCAGGACGGATACCAGCTGCGCCAGCGACGGCACGACCCAGCCGTCCGCATCATCGCGCATCTCTACCGATCCGGCAGCCAGCCGGAGCCGGCCAAAGGGGCCGATGGCGCCGTGGCAGCGGAACTGCCGGCCGCCGATCGACCAGTGGAAGGTGGTGACATCCCCGTCCGTGTGCTCGCCGGCCTCAACGATACCTTCGAACAGCAGCGCGGCAACGAGCTGGCGAAGCACCCGCTCGTCCGGGCGGCCCTTGAGATCAAGAGGCAATGGCATGGTCGGTCCTCGGCGCAGTCAGAACAGCCGGCGCCCTCAGCGGGTTCGGCACGGGGCGATAAAGGGACGGCGCGTTGCTGGATTGCAGTTCGTCGACGTCGTAGAGACGCGTCGTCAGGTTGGCCTTGGAGACGATCGTCGGCATGTCGAGCACGTGACGGGCAAAGTCACGTCCGGCGCCACTCATTCGGGTGGCATAGCGCTCGAGATGCGCGCGCAGTTCGCGCAGGAGCAGGCTCTCGTCGCAGAGCCCGTCATGGCCCATGCGGCTGATCACCGAGAAGACCTGATTTACGATCAGGTAATAGGCGAAGCGATCCCGAATTTCGCTCTCGGCAAAATAGAGGGACGCGATCGTTTGCGTCTCGGGCACATGGCCGGCAATCAGGCTGCGGTACCGCTCCGAGAGATAGAAGCCCTGATTGTCCCGATAGTAGCTGACGGACGGATAGCCGGTGCCGACGTCCAGCAGGCTGTTTTGCTGGTGGGCTTCGAGCGCTATACCGTAGTCGTCATAGAGGCGGATCAGCGGCTCGACGGCGCAATCGAGATACCGGCGAAACCAGAGGTGCGTCGCATCGAGCAGGCTCTCGCCCGTGCGGGCGGCGACCGTCCGAACCAGCCGTTCGAGGCGCGAAACCTGCCCCGGTAGCGGATCGGCCGTCAGGGCCGCGACGGTGACGACGCCCCGCCCACCGCCGTCCGCAAATGGGTTCTCCCGCAGGATGACTTCAAAGCCGCTCTCGCTGCGTCCCGGCAGCTCGAGCGTGATATAGGCGGGGTCTTGAATGATGCGGAAGTTTCGCGAGCGTTCGGCAAAACCGATCCGGTCGATCAGCTTCGCCATGGCGACACCCGCTTCGAGCTCCTGACGACGATTGAGACGCACAGAGTTGGTGATGCGCACGGGCAGGGAAAATTTAAGCATCCAGCCGGCATCGGCGCCGTAAACCGTGCGCACCGACGAGGTCGCGGTAAAGGCCGGGCCGGCGGGGCCGAGATGCCGCAGCCGCCCCTCACCCAGCATGCCGCGGATATCGGGATCAAGCAGCAGGGCTTCAGCCTGAAGCGGATGCATCGGCAACATATACTCGTCGTCTCCGAGCGCGATGCCGTTAGCATCCGACCCGACGAGGGACCGCACGATCTCGGGCGCTGCAACCGCGCGCGCGCAATCGTGCCTGATGTCGCCGCGTTTTGCCGCGAAGTAGTGCAGCCTGAACTGGCCGCGCAGTTCCGGCGCGTAGCTCTCCTGCTGCCAATAGGTCATGCCCTGGCGGCTCTTCGGCGTCGGGTGCTGCCAATGGCCGAAGACGAGCGACTGCTCCGCTTCGATGAAATGACCGCCGTCCGCCGGCTCCGGCGCGGCCCTGTCGATATAGAGTGCCGTCTGCTGGTAACTTTCGAGCACGCGCATCAAGAGTTCGAGCTCGAAGCCGCGCAAAACGTCGGCCTTGGCCTCGTCGACCTGGCGGTAGCATTCGTGCACCAGGATATGGAGCGCCGAAATCAGTTCGATATGGCGCCAGGTGGCGTCGGACACGCCCCTGCCCCAGACCCTGCCGAAATGGTGTGGGCCGCAGAGCGACGGCGACGTCACCTCGGCGCGCAGGATCATCTGCTGCCTGGGAAGAGACCATTCCACGCAATCGACGGCGCCGCCTGCGGCGCGATGCATGGCCCGGATGCCCGGATTGACTTCGCGCAGGTAGCAGTTTGCGAAGCTTTGAAAGGTGGCGATTTCTGCTATTTGCCTAGACGATTGCATCCTGATCCTCGGCACGCGACACGCATAGCCGCGCAATTGCGTTGGGCGCTTTCGACCAACACATTGAATTTTCTTGTCGGAACTAGCTTGCGAGCGGTTCGCTTAGCCGGCGGGCTGCCAGGCAAGCGGATCGGGCTCTTCCCGGAACGCGAAGCGCAGAAGATGGCTTTCGATCACCGATTTCGTGTCCGCAAGGTTGGCGTCATCGGGTGAGCGGGCGCGGATGCTCAAGCCTTCTGATGTGGCATGGAGGTAGCCGGTGCCGCAGGAAAACCTGAGCTCGGCGCGCGGGCCCTCCTGTTCGACGTCGACCTTGTGGGCGAAATGCTTGCAGAGCTGCGTCAGGTATTTCTGGCCGTCTTCCGTCGCAAAATGGGTGGTGGCTTCTTGCATCTGGAACTCCTGTTTCGGCTTTCGCTTGCGTGGGCGGCGCTTGGGTGGCCGCCTCCGCTTGTTGAGGCAACGGCCACCTGGAGGAGGCGGCCGTTGCGGTCGCGGACGCCCTAGAAAGTCGCCTTGGCGGTCAGGATGAAGGAACGGCCCGGCTCGTAGAGCGGCGTCACCGTTCCGAACTCCTGACCGTAGGTCGCCCGGTCCGAATAGGTTTCGTCGAAAATGTTCTTCAGTTCGGCGCGCAGCGACAGGTTCGGCCGCTCCGGCGGTACGTATTCGACAAAGGCGTTGAAGACCTGGTAGCCCTCGAAGGGCTTGCTGCCGTCGGCAACGTCGTCGTAGTCGAGCGCAATTTCCGCGTCGGCCCCGAAAGTGACGCCCCAGTCCGTCAGCGTGTGGACCGCTTGCAGCGTGATGATCTGGCCGGCCGGCGCGGCCAGATAGGTGCCGAGATCAGAATCGGCAGGCTTGCCGTCGATCTCCACGTCGATATTGGCGTATTTCACCTTGAAAAAACCATCGCCCCAGCTGTAGCCGGCGCCGATCTCGAAGCCGCGCGAGCGGACGTCATGCGCTTCGATCCCGCGCGTGACCGCATAACGCGGCGTGCGCGCGTCATCGATATCGGTTTGGAAGACGCTGCCCTCGACGGTGAAGTCGTTGTAGTTCGCCTCCAGGCCCAGGATATAGTTGTCCGCCGTCACCGGCTTCGGACCGCTGCCATAGTTCCAGTTGGGATTCATGATGAAGTTTTCGGCGAGCGGAATGCCTGCCCAGACGTGCGAATAGCCCGCCTTGGCGGTCAGCAGGTCCTCGATGAGGTCGTACTCGCCCGAGACGTTGCCGCTGAGGCCCGAATTGTTCCACTCTTCTCCCGTCGTCCCGGTAAACTGCTGCGTGTCGCCGCGCGCACCGAAGGAGAGGCGCGTTCTCTCCCAGGGCTCGAGCCGGGCCTGGGCATAGATGCCGACATTGCGCGCCTTCTCGGTGCTGGCATCGAACATGTCGTCGAGGTCAGCCTTGTCGTCATAAAAGTCAACGCCGGCAATGACGTTACCCATGTCGAACGAGAACTTGTTCTCGAACTTGCCGTTGAAGCTGCTCGTGGTGCCGGTGGCGGGATAGGGCGGAATGTTGAGGCGCGGCGGCAGGATGATCGGAATTTCGACCTCCGTCCTGGAGTAGGCGAGCATCAGCGTTGGATCCCACCAGCCCTCCGGCGTGCTGTCGGTATAGGTAAACACCGTGTTCTGCCGGTCGAGCATGTAGTCGCGCACGCGCGGCTCCCATGGTGGGCGTCCGTCGATAAAGCCGATATTAGCGCGAAACGGACGCGGCGCGTCGTCGCGAATGCGGTCGTGGCTGATCTCGAAACGGTCGCCGCTGTCGAACTCGTAGGCAAGCTTGCCAAGCCCGCTCAACACGTCTGTCGAGGTGCCTTCCACGTCCTGCCCATTGCCGGCGGTGAAATCGTTGCCGTTGCCGAAATTGAAGTAGCCGAGGAACTCGAGCCCGTCGCGCATGCCGTATGCGGAGATCCCGGTCGTCACCGTGTCGCTGTTGAAATTGTAGCTCGACGTGACAAAGCCGCCGAAGCCGTCGCCATCGAGCAGATCGCGCGCGTCGATCGTCTCGTAAGCGATCGCGCCGGCAAGCGCCCCGGGACCGGCATCGGCCGGCGCAACGCCGGCATCGACGTTGACGGCCTTCAGCAGGCCGGGGTCAATGAGGTTGGTGCCGTTGTGGTGGAAGACCTTGTTGTTCTGTCGGCCGCCGTCCATCGTCACGGCGAGGCTGGTTTCCTCGATGCCGTGGACGTAGACCTTCTGCGACATCGGCAACGAGCTGCCGACCGAAATGCCGGGCTCGCCAGAAAACACGTCGGCAATGTTGGCGGGGTTCTTTCGCTTCAGGTCTTCCGACGAGATGACGATCTCGCCGGCGCCGAGCGGCCCGGCACCGAAGGCCGAAATCGGATCGAGGACCGTTGCTCCGTCCGCAGCGACAGCAGCGCTGCCACCCGCCGACACGGCCGAGCCGACCAGCGCGGTGCCGCCCGATATCCTGTAGGAAATGTCCGTTCCGGACAAAAGCCGGGCAAGCGCCTGGTCCGCCGTCATCGTTCCGCTGACCGTCGCCGAGCGAAGCCCCTGCGAGGTGGAAGCCGCCAGGGTCACCTGCAGGCCGGACTGCCGCCCGAAGGCGTTGAGCGCGGTGGAAAGCGGCTGCGACGGGATGTCGAAGCTGCGGGCGTTGCTGACGCGCGACGTGGTCTGCTGGGCGGAGGCCGTGGAAACGGGCATCAGCGCGAGGGAGGAAAACGCGGCGATCGCCGTCGTCGTCAGCAGGCGCCGTCTTTCACGGCGACGTCCCGTATCGAATTTCAGATGTCCCTTGCGGCATTTCGGCGAACGCATTTTACCCCCGTCTCGGCATTCCACGCGGCCTTGCGGGCGCGCGTTTCCAACCAAAGACGACCGGCCCCGGATTTTTTTTCACCGGCGCGCGATTTTTTCCTGATTTTTTTACTCCAATTAAAACCGCGTCAGGATGCGGCCATAGGGGGTCACCTCGCGTACCTTGCCGCCGAAAGGCTGCACCAGCGCCTGGAGCGCCCGATCCGGATCCTTCAGATCGTAGACTCCGGTTACACGCCGCCCTGCCAGATCCGGCTGCGGAATGGAAATCCAGGCGGAATGGTAGCGCTGCAGCCGCTCGGCGGCAGCGGCGACCGTGACATCATTGACGAACATCCTGCCGCTTCGCCAGGCGCCGATATCATCCGCCGCGATCGCGCTTCGCAAGACTGCGCCGGTCGCATGGCTCACCGTCGCCATTTCTCCCGGGGCCAGTTCGAAATTCTGCTTGTGTGCGTTTGCGCTATAGGAGACGGCCACCGTGCCGTGCGCCAGCTCGACGGTCGTCTCCGTGCTCGCCAGCTGCACATCAAACGCAGTCCCCAGCACGGACACCTCGACGCCACCCGCCTCGACGACAAAGGGACGCGAGGGATCGCGGGCGACGTTGAAATAGGCTTCGCCCTTCAGCAGCCTGACATGGCGGGTGCCGGCGCTGATGTCGGTAGCGATGGCGCTGCCGCCGCCCATTTCGATGATCGTCCCGTCCGCAAGCGTAATCGTCCTGTTTTGCGCCGTCTCGGTCACGTGATCGGCCTGCCACCACACGAGAAGCGACGGCAGGGAGACGAAGAGGACGAGGCAGGCAGCAAGCGCCAGCGCCACGCCGGCGACAAAGCCGGCCGTTCCCATCCGGCGGCGTTCGCGGACCGGTGGCTCGACGAAAACGGACGGCCTTGCCCCACGCCATAGATGCTCGTGCACCGGCGGCACCTCACCGAGCAGCTGCCAGGTCCGCAACGCCGTCTGCCAGGCTTGGCCATGCAATTCCGACTGGCCCAGCCAGGCGCGGAACCGGGCTTGCGTGTCGCGACAGTTCGGGCGCGCCTTCAACTCGAGGAACCAGTCCATGGCCTCTTCGAGCAGCGCCTCCGATATGTGGTTGTCCTTGGTCAAAGCCCTGCCTGCCGCTTGGATGTTCGACGCCCTAGCACTTTGTTTCTGTAGCCCCCAACCCCGTCAAGCGGCGTCACCGGGAAGCGGGACGCTTCCGTGGTACTTTCGCTCTGTCATAAAGACGACCAGCACCCGATTTTTTTTCACACGGGGACCCCTGAAATTCTAGGAGGCCCCACCCGCAAGCGTTGTCGCGACCCGCATCATGGCGGCGCGCACGTGGCGGTGCGCCGTCGCGACGGAGATGTCGAGATGGGCGGCGATCTCTTCGAGGGTGTAGCCGCCGAAACGGTGCATCTCGAGCGCGACCCGCACTTCCTCGGGAAGGTCTTCGAGAATGCCGGAGATGCGTCTGATTTCGTCGCTGACGAGAATGATGTCCTCGGGCGTCGGCACCTCGATCGGCATCGACCAGAACGGCGGCTCGCTCTGCTCTTCCCGCGCTTCGATCTTGCGGCGCTTCAAGAGGTCGAGGGACAGGTTGCGGACGATCTTGTAGAGATACGCGAGCGAAAGCCCGGACGGTCCGGCAGAAGGCGGATTGCCGGTGTTTGCCGGCGCAAATCGAATGAAGGCCTCCTGCACGATATCTTCGGCCGTTTCCCGCGATCCGACGATCCGCGTGGCATAGGCGACCAGGGCAGTACGGTTGGCGAAATAGACCTGATGGCGCGTATCGATGTCGACCACTGTGTCTGATCCGATCATATAATTTCGATTTGGCGCGGCGTGCGCACCCCTGCCGAGAGGCGATCTATGGCCAAGAGACCAATCGAGCGCCGTGTCTCTTAGCACGCAGAAATAAACTTGTCTGTAATACTCATGTTAAAATTTCAAGGCTGGCGAATGCGGGGTGTGAGCGGGCGCGCGGGGGCCGCCGGAACGCAGTTCCCGAACCAGATCGATCAGGGCACGCAATTTCGCCGGTACGTGCCGGCGGCCAGGAAAATAGAGACATAGCCCATCGTAGGGCGGCGTCCACTCTTCCAGCACCGGAACCAGACGCCCGGCCTCGACGTCGTCGCGGACGTGATGATCGGAGAGATAGGCCAGTCCCACCCCGCCGAGAGCCGCCTGAAGCATGAGTTCGCTGTCGTCGAGGATGAGCGGTCCCGGCACATCGATTTCGACGCTTTCCCCGCGCCGGGAAAACTCCCAGTGATAGATCCTGCCGCTTGCCATGCGCGCCCGGATGCAGGCGTGCTGCCTCAGATCGCCCGGCCGCAGCGGCACCGCTCTTTCGCGAAAATAGTCCGGCGAACCCACGACGATCATGCGCGACTGAGGCACGACCGGAACGGCGACCATATCCGGAGGAACCGCCTCGGCGAGACGAAACCCGGCGTCGAAACCGAGCGCTACGATATCCACCAGCGCATTGTCGGTCGCAACCTCCAGCGCCATCTCTGGATATCGCCGCAGATACTCGATCAGTAGCGGCCGCAACACCATCTTCGCCGCTCCCGGGGAGGTGTTGAGCCGCAGCATGCCGGTCGGTCGTGCCTGAGACTCCGTCGCCCGCTCGACGGCGCCGTCGATGGCGGCAAGAGCCGGCAGGATCTCGGCAACGAAAGCCTCGCCTGCCGTCGTCAGCGCCACCGATCGCGTCGTGCGGTTGAACAGGCGCACATTGAGGCGCGCCTCCAGCGCCAGGACCGCATGGCTCAACGACGAGGACGAAACCCCGAGTTCCCGGGCAGCGGCCCGAAAGCCGCCGAGCCGCGCGATTGCCGCCACCGCCTCCAGTTCGGACAGGCTCACCTTCATTGCGCTATTTTCCTCATCAGAGTGTCTGTTATTGATGACCTTATCCTGACGATCGTTCCGATGCATATCCTTTTCATCGCAACAGGAAATCGGACGATGAAGATCATTGAGCAGATATATGTCGATGGCGCTTTCGTTGCGCCTCACGGCGACGAGCGCTTCGCGCTTTTCAATCCCGCCACGGAGGAAAAGATCGGCGAGGTCCGGCTGGGCGACGCTCGGGATGCGCACGCGGCCATTGCTGCCGCGAAACGGGCCTTCCCGGCCATGCGGCAAACGACACCGGCCGAACGCATCGCCATGCTGCAAACGCTGGCGAAGGCCGTCGCCGCCAACGCCGATGCGCTTCGTGCGGCCATGACCATCGAATACGGCGCGCCGCAGTCGTTCCTCGCATTCTCCGTGCCGCACGCCGCGAACGTGTTCGACGTCGCGGCAAGGACCGTGGCCGACTACGCCTTCACCCGTCGTATCGGCAATGCGGAGGTGGTGATGGAACCCGTGGGCGTGGCCGCGGCAATCACACCCTGGAACAGCAACATCGGCTTCATCTGCACCAAACTCGCCACGGCGATCGCGGCCGGCACGACCATCGTGATCAAGCCGTCGGAGATGAGCGCCATCCAGACCCAGGTGCTGCTCGAAGTCTTGCACGAAGCGCGACTGCCCGATGGCGTCCTCAATGTCGTCAACGGCTACGGCCACGTGGTCGGCGCGGAACTCAGCCGGCATCCCGACATCGCCAAGATCACCTTCACTGGCTCCACCACGACCGGTCGGGAGATCCTGCGCAATGCAGCGGAAAGCTTCAAGCGCGTGACGCTCGAACTTGGCGGAAAAGGGCCGCAGATCCTGCTCGATGACGCGGACCTCGACCGGGCGATCCCGCATGTTCTGGCATCGGCCTTCCGCAACAGCGGGCAGGCCTGCATCGCCGGAACCCGGCTTCTTGTTCCGAAGCGAAGACATACGGAGGTGATATCGCGCCTTGCGCAAGCCGTTTCCGCGCTGCGGCCCGGACCTTCGAGCGATCCGGCCTCCGACATCGGCCCTATGGTGAGCGCCCGGCAGTGGGAGCGTGTCCAGGCCTATATCCGCCTGGGGCAGGAAGAGGGTGCGACGCTTCTTGTCGGCGGCGAAGGCCGGCCGGAAGGGCTGCAACGGGGATGGTTCGTCCGCCCGACCGTGTTTTCCGGTGTGACCAACGATATGCGGATTGCGCGCGAGGAAGTCTTCGGCCCCGTGCTCAGCGTTCTTTCCTACGAAACGGAAGCGGAGGCGATCGCGATTGCCAACGACACGGAATACGGATTGCAGTCCTACGTTCTTGGCACCGACGCCGAACGTATGCGCAGCATCGCCCGACAATTGGAGGCGGGGCGCGTGGTGATCAACGAAACCCCGGCCGACGCTCAAGCGCCCTTCGGCGGGTTCAAGCAATCCGGCATCGGCCGCGAATTCGGTCCCTTCGGCCTCGACGCCTTCCTCGAACCGAAGGCGATCATCGGGTGATGCCTCGCCCGGACGGCTCGACCCGACGGGTCGTCCGGGCGAGGGTCAACCCCACGCTCGGCAAGGCCAAAAAGATCGCGGCGGCCCCCTTTCGAAGGCCGCCGCGTTTCTCGTCACGGTCGGATGAGCCCGGGCGTTATGCCGGCAGTTGCTCTTCCTTGGTCTTGACCAGGCTCCAGACAACACCCGAAGCGATGATCGCGAAGGTGACACCGAGCGACAGGGCCGCGGGGAACTTCTCTAGCCCCAGGAGATCGGCGACGAAGATCTTCGAACCGATGAAGATCAGGACGACGGCCAGCGCCGGCTTCAGGTAGCGGAAGCGATGGATCATGGCAGCGAGCGCGAAGTAGAGGGCGCGCAGGCCGAGGATAGCGAAGATGTTCGAGGTGTAGACGATGAACGGGTCCGTGGTGATCGCGAAGATCGCGGGAACCGAGTCGACGGCGAAGATCACGTCGGCCACCTCGACCATGACGAGCGCCATGAAAAGGGGCGTGATGAACCAGGTCATCTTGCCGGTCTTCGGGTTGACGAGCTTCACGAAGAAGCGCTCGCCGTGATGTTCCTCGGTGACGTTGAAACGGCTGCGCATGAAGCGCACGAGCGCGTTGTCCGAAACGTTGGGCTCGGCCTCCTTCATCACCAGCATCTTGATGCCGGTAAAGACCAGGAACGCAGCGAAAATATAGAGAACCCAGGAGAATTCGGCGACGAGCGTCGCGCCGACGCCGATCATGATCGCGCGCAGCACGATAACGCCAAGGATACCCCAGAAGAGCACGCGGTGCTGGTAGATGCGCGGGACGGCGAAGAAGGAGAAGATGAGGGCGATGACGAAGACGTTGTCGAGCGCCAGGGTCTTTTCGACGACGAAGCCGGTCATATAGGCAAGGCCGGACTCGGCACCGAGATACCACCAGACGAAGCCGCCGAAGCTCAGGCCGAGGGCGATATAGAAGGCGGAAAGCTTGACGCTTTCGGCAACGTTGATCTCCTTGTTCTCCTTATGGAGAATGCCAAGGTCGAACGACAGGATAGCGATCACGAGGGCGAAAAAGCTCGCCCACAGCCACAGTGGCGTTCCCAGCCACACTACAGACATGAAGGAAAAGTCCACAGACGGGTCCCCAATCGGCACATGTTGTCGGAATAAGGTCCGACATCGCAAGAGTGCCGAAGCTCTCGCCAGAGGGGCCCGGACCAGCGGGTTAGGCGGCAGATAGGAGCTCGGTTTTCCGGTATCAAGGGAGGCCCATGATTTTTTTCAAGAACTCGGCCGCGCTTGCTGGCAGCCGAGCCCTTGTGGTCAAAATCGATCCCGGCAAACTCTGAGGTTGAACCGTGACGGCAGAGAATCCGACTGAAGTACCCGCGTTCGCCTGGCGCGGCGCATTTCAAAACAAGGAACTGAATACCCTGCACGCCGAATGCTTCGAGCACGCCTTGACCGATGACGACTGGTGGAGCCAGGTCAACCGCTTCAGCCTCGGCTGGGTCACCATGCGGATCTCGGGCGCACTGACAGGCTTCGTCAATGTCGCCTGGGACGGTGGCGTGCATGCTTTCCTGCTCGATACGATGGTGACGCTACCGTTGAGGCGTAAGGGTTACGCCGCGCTGCTCGTCGAAGAGGCCGTAACGCAGGCCAAGACCTCGGGCTGCGAATGGCTGCATGTGGACTTCGATCCTGAGCGTCGCGATTTTTACCTCGATCGGTGCGGTTTCGTGCCGACGGATGCCGGTCTCATCCAACTTCGATAAAAAAATTCTCCAGCATCTGGCCTTTGAGCATGGTCGTCCTCGCAGCCAAGTCGATGTGGTGGCTTGATAAACTTCCTATATAAGCGAACACGACGTTCGAGGTTTCCGCCAAGACAAGGACAGATTTGATGACCGAAAAATCCCCCGCTGACAATTTCCCCGCCGGCTATGACGTTCCCAAGGTCTGGACCTGGGACAAGGGCAATGGCGGCGCGTTTGCCAGCATTAACCGTCCGACCGCCGGCCCGACGCGCGATCAGGATCTGCCCGTCGGCAAGCATCCGTTGCAGCTCTACTCGCTGGCGACGCCGAACGGCGTGAAAGTCACGATCATGCTCGAAGAGCTGCTGGCGGCGGGCCATAAGGACGCCGAATACGATGCCTGGCCAATCCGCATCGGAGACGGAGACCAGTTCGGCTCCGGCTTCGTCGACGTCAACCCGAACTCCAAGATCCCGGCGCTGATGGACCATGCGCCCAAGGGCGGCGGCGCGCCGGTGCGCGTGTTCGAATCGGCCTCGATCCTCACCTATCTCGCCGAGAAATTCGGCGCCTTCCTGCCGAGCGAGCTTCGCGCCCGCACCGAGACCTTGAACTGGCTGTTCTGGCAGATGGGCTCGGCACCGTTCCTCGGCGGCGGCTTCGGCCATTTCTATGCCTACGCGCCGATGAAGATCAAATACGCCATCGACCGCTACGCGATGGAGGTGAAGCGCCAGCTCGACGTGCTCGATCGCCATCTCGCGGAGAACCGCTTCCTCGCCGGCTCGGAATACACCATTGCCGACATGGCCACCTGGCCCTGGTATGGCAATCTGGCGCTCGGGCAGGTATATGGCGATGCCGGTACTTTCCTCGAGGTTCAGAGCTACGAGCACGTCCAGCGCTGGACGGCCGAGATCGCCGCCCGGCCGGCCGTCAAGCGTGGCCGCATGGTCAACCGCTTGAGCGGCAACCCGTCCGAACAATTGCATGAGCGTCACGACGCTTCCGACTTCGATACGAAGACTGAGGACAAGATCGTCGAGAAGCAGACCGCCTAAGGAGAATAGAATGGCCAAGCTGGCTGATATGACGAAACACCGGGGTTTTCCCTACGCCATGCCGGGCACGGGCATCCAGTTCGTCATCCGTCGGGCCAACCCCAAGGGAGCAACGCCGATCAAGGCGTTGCCCCGCCATGCCCGGCCCGGCTCCGGGGCGCACCGCATCGATGCGGCCTTCCTCCACGCCCTCTGGCATCATTTCGGCGCGGAACCATTCGAGCGCGGCAATCTCGATGCCGCCCGGCTGAACCTCCTGTTCGGACGCGAGGTGCTGCCGGTCGACAAGGATTTCGATCCCGTGTCCTACGAAGCATTGCTCGTCATCAACGAGAAGGTTGCCCGGCAAAGCTTCCCGGAATCGTTCGTCGACGTATTCGAGGTGTGATGTCGGCGGCGGCTGGCCGCTCCAACTGTTTGAGGTGGCGCACCGCCTGCCGGTGCGCCACCTCACTTTCTTAAATCACGCGCGGAGTGCGCCCGTCATCCGCAACACATCCTCGAGCGGGACGAGGCCCTTCATCGCACCGCTGCCGGTAACAGGCTCGCCATCCTCGATCGCCACTGCGAAGCGGAAGGCCGGATCGGCCTCGATGCGCTGGCGCAGCGCGTGGATGCGCGGATAGTTGCGCGCATAGTCCTTCGGATCGATGGCCTCATGGAAATCGACCCAGCGGGCCACGCCGGCAAAGACCGCATCGGCAAGCGTCGGCCGGTCGCCGATGAGGTAATCGCTGTCGCCCATCATCTCTTCGAGCTGCTTGTGACGCTTGGCGACGAATTCGCGGCCGAAGGCGCGCAAGGTTTCGCGGTATTCCTCCGTGGCGTCTTCGGATTCCAGCGCCACCCACATCGAGAAGAACGCACCGGTAAAGCCGGTGTTGAGGAAGGCGATGAACTGGTGCATGCGGTCCGCCTCGAAAGTGCCCGGGGCGAAGCTGATGCGACGCTCCTGATCGCGCCCCTCCAGCCATAAGGCGATCGCCATGGTCTCGGTCAGCACGTCGCCCTTGTCGGTCACGAGAGCGGGCGTTTCGACCCGACCGTTGAAGCGCTCATAGGCGTCGGTGCGCATTTCCCCGAGCATGTCGACGCGGGTGAGGCGATAGGGCTGGCCGAGCCATTCCAAGGCGGTGACCAGGCCGGCGGAACTTCCGAGTGGAAAGCCTGAGGTGAAGATCGGTTCAGAGACACTGTGCATGATGTCGTTTTCCATTGTTGATGTCATGGATATATCGACGTGGACGGCGCCTCTGTAGTCCGCCTAAATTGGACTTATCGTCTGCATATGTGGACGATCGAGATTGAAGGATCTCGGCGAACGATGCCTGATTTTCGCCGAACGCCATTGGGGCGTTCGGCAATGTATCGGATCGGTCTCTGACAGGGCCCCGCCGCTAGGCGGAGCGAGCCGGAGACGGATAGAGGCCGCCTTCGTCGGCATCGACGGTGATCGACAAGGTTACATGCCGCGGCCGCGTCAGCGCGAACAGCACTGCCTCGGCGATGTCCCGGTTCGTCGCCGCCTCGCCCTTCCGTCGACTGCCGGCCGCCTCCCATGCGCCATCAAGCGGCGAGATGTCCTCAATGTATGGCGGGTGGACGACGATCGAACGGACGGGGGTACCTGCAAGCTTCTGGCGCAGGCCATCGGCCAGGGCGGCCTGCGCCCGCTTGGCAGCATAAAAGGGCACGGACACGGTCTGGAGTGCGGCATTAGGCAGGCCGCTGATCGAGCCGATCGTGACGATATCCGGCCGGGGCGAGTGAGCGAACAAAGGCAGCAGCCCCTGGGTGAACAGGAAGGTCCCGGTAACCGCCGCGTTGACGACGCCGAGCACCGCGTCATCAGGATGATCCTCGTCACTGTCCTCGAGCCACATGGCGCCGTTGTTCACGAGGATATCGATGCGTCCGTTCTCGGCCTTGATGCCCTCGACTGCCGCAGCCACGCTTTTCGCATCCGCAAGATCGAGCGCAACGGTTTGTACCCGTCGCCCGAAAGCACGGACAATCGGTTCGGCCACGTCCGTGAGCGCGCTCTGGCTGCGCCCGCACAACACGAGATCGCAGCCCGCTTCGGCCAATGCGTAGGCCAGGGCCGCTCCGAGGCCGCGACCAGCACCTGTTACCACCGCAACAGTTCCATTCAGTTGTATCATCCGCATCCCCTAGGAGCGCGCGAAGAGAAGCCTCGCGCGCGTATCGAGGCTGCACAATTAGGTATCAGCGGTTGAATTTCCAACGGGAAAGCGCCGGATGCGACGACCCGGCGCACATGCCTTCGACGCGCGTTCCGCCGGGCAAAGGCAAGTGCGGGAAGATTTCAGGGTGGAGAAACGGAGGCACCGACCTATCTCGCAGAGCAGGTGGCGAAGGAAACGGCCCCTCCGGCTTCAAAACGAAAGGACGCGTCATGGCCAAGAACACGATCTGCCTCTGGTACGACAAGGAGGCCGAGACGGCCGCTCGCTTCTACGCCGAGATCTTTCCCGATAGCCGGGTCAGCGCCGTGCATCGCGCGCCCGGCGACTTTCCGTCCGGCAAGGCGGGAGACGTGCTGACGGTGGAGTTTACGGTCGCCGGAATTCCCTGCCTCGGCCTCAACGGCGGGCCGATGTTCAAGCACAACGAGGCCTTTTCGTTCCAGATCGCCACCGACGACCAGGAGGAGACCGACCGCTACTGGAACGCCATTGTCGGCAATGGCGGACAGGAGAGTGCCTGCGGCTGGTGCAAGGACAAGTGGGGCATTTCCTGGCAGATCACGCCAAGGGTCCTGACCGATGCCCTGGCGGCCGGCGGCCCCGAAGCAAAGCGCGCCTTCGAGGCGATGATGACCATGGGCAAGATCGACGTCGCTGCGATCGAGGCGGCGCGGCGCGGCTGAAGCCTCCGCTGCGACGGAACTTTCCGGCCCGACACGGCTTACCCAATGGTGTGCGGGCCGTGTCAACCGGACGCGACAGGGATGGTGAACATGGCGGTTTTTCCGGTTTCCCGCCATGGCCAACGCAATGGCAGTCGAGCGCCCCACCTGTCCGGTTCGCCTCACGCTGTCGGCGACGCATCGCCGGCAGCACGATCGGGACAGACTTGCCGAACCTTTCCAAGTGCCCGGCTACGCGGGATCAGGCACTCAGGATATCGCGAAGCGCCTCGCCGACCCCAGTCGCCGACTGCGGGTTCTGGCCGGTGATCAGCCTGCCATCGACAACCACCTTCGATGTCCAGTCCGCGGCCGGATGGTGCGTCGCACCGCGCTCGACAAGCGTGCTTGCGAGCAGGAACGGGACCGTCTTGTCGAGGCCGACGGCGCGCTCTTCGGAATCGGTGAAGGCGCTGACGTTGCGGCCAGCAACCAGATAGCGGCCGTCGGAGAGCTTGACGTTTACGAGGGCTGCCGGTCCGTGGCAGACCGCCGCGACAGCACCGCCGGCCTCGAACACCGAACGCGTCACCCGGTCGACGGCGCGGCTTTGTGGCAGGTCCCACATGGCGCCATGACCGCCGGCGAAGAAAATGGCCGCATAGCGGTCGGGATCGATATCATCGAGCCGAACCGTCGTGCGGATTGCGGCACGGAACCCTTCGTCGTTCCAGTAGCGGGCATTGGTCCCGTCATTGAGGTCGAGCCCGTCGACCGGCGGCTCGCCGCCCTTGATCGAAGCAAACTCGACGGCAATGCCGGCCGCTTCGAGCGCGGCAAGCGGGTGGGTGACCTCTCCAAGATAGAAGCCGGTGGGTTGGCCGCCCTCCCCCTTGGTGTCATGGCTGGTGAGCACAAAGAGCACAGGCTTTTTCGGAACGGATGTCGTCTCTGGCATCATTTTCTCCTGGTTGAAGCGAGCCTGACATTGCGGCTCTCAATTGATGCTGCTTATTTATTGCTTCCATCTGCGGCGATAAATGCGCCGCCCAGGAAATGATCTGGTCTTCAGAGGCAAAAATGCGTCGCTTCGATCACCTCGCCGATGTCGAGGCTTTCATCACCGTCATGGACAAGGGGTCAATGACCGCAGGAGCCATCGCGCTGGCCACGACGCCTTCCGTGCTGAGCCGCGCCATCACCAGGCTCGAGACGAAGCTCGGCACGCAGCTGGTGCGGCGGACGACGCGGCGCATCAGCCTCACCGACGCCGGGCGGGTCTACCTCGATCAGGTGCGGGCGGCCTTCGAGACAATCGATCAGGCCGAACGCGCCATTCAAGGCGACGGCGTTGTTGCCGGACGCGTTCGGCTCAGTGCGCCCACGACCTATGGCCATTTCCAGCTGCCGGAAAAGCTGACCCGCTTCGCGACGAGGCATCCATCCGTCACCGTCGAGCTGTCGATTGCCAACCGCAATGTCGATCTGGTCGCCGAGGGCTACGACCTTGCCATACGCCTCGGCCAGCTCCCCGACAGCGGCATGATCGGCAGAAGGCTCGAAGACGCGCCGTTGAGGCTGGTCGCCTCGCCCGGTTACGTCGCGCGGCGCGGCATGCCGCGTTCTGTCGACGAGCTCGCAGCACATACCTGCCTGCCCTTCATCATGCCGAGCAGCGGGCGTCCGGCCCCATGGCTGTTGCGCGTCGCCGGAGCCGACCTCGACTGGATACCCCATGGCCCGATCCAGGTGGAGGACGACGTGCTCGGCACCGTCTCGTTGACGGAGGCAGGCCTCGGGATCTGCCAAACCTATGATTTCATCGCGCGCGACCGCCTGGCGCGCGGCAGCCTGGTCGAGCTTCTGCCGGAATTCGGTGGCCGGTCGCGCCCCTTCTCCCTCATTTATCCGCCGCACAGAAACCTACCGGCTGCGACCCGAGCATTGATCGACTGCCTCGTGGAGCAGGACTGAGGGAAGCGCTCGTCAGTTCGCGCCGTGGCCGTGGTGCCACCGCGCGCAATCAGCGGATCCGCAGTATGACAATGAGCAGCGATTTTGCGCCCTATCTGCTTCGCTGGTCGCTTGTGCCCGATGGTGCGCCGATCGTCGCGCGGTTGAGCCGGCTTCTGCCGGTCCTTCGAAGAGGAGAAGCGGCCATGTTGAAGATCGCGAGCGAACCGGAAGAGAAATGGGAGGTCGCCGCCCGCTGCGGCTTTGCCGATGCCGATACGCTCCGGCGCGCCTTCATGCGACATGTCGGCGTCACGCCGGCCGAATATCGCAAGCGCTTTGCCAGCCCGGCTCTGTCCGCGGATTGAGCCGGGCTGGCGCTATTCCCTACTCCGCCGCCTGCATCCTGCCCTCGGGCTTGCCCAGATAGGGCAGCACGAAAAGGTAAATGCCGGTCGGTAGCAGCACCGCCAACGGCGGCAGGGGCAGGTAGTAGACCCATTCGGGGAGCGTCATTACTGGCATGCCGGCAAAGATGGCGGCAACGGCCAGGGAGAAGAGCAGCGACGTCCAGCGATGGATTTTCCGGATCAGGGCGGTCATTCTGGCACCTTGGGTTTGAGCAACGGTCGTCAATGGCTGCGATCAGTCGAGTTTCGCGACGACGTCTTCCAGCTGGGTGAAGAAGCGTGGCCATCCGACCGTCGCGCCCTGGAAATAGGCCTTTTGGTCGGCTCTGAAGCCGCGCTGTTCCATGCGCAGGCTCGTGCCGCCCCTGGCGGGCGCGAGCGTCCAGGTGACGACACTGGTCAAGTCCTTGGTGTCCCAGCGATAGGCGAGCGAGCGGTTCGCCTCGATCGTCTGAACCTCGCAATCGACCTGACCCCAATCGGCGGAAAGGGTAAAGCGACGGCCGACTTCGGGAATGAAATCGTTGCGCATCAGCCATTCGGCAATCAGATGCGGCTGCGTCAGCGCGCGCCAGATCTTCTCCGGCGGATAGGGAAAGTCGCGTTCGACGACGACAGAGCGGGTGGTTTCCGGTGTTTCGATCATTGGTCCATTCTCTTCAGGAGATCATCGAGATCGTCGAAGCGGTCCTGCCAGAAGCCGGCCATCTCCGTCGTCCAGTCAACCAGCGTCGCGAGCGCTTCGCGCCGGGCGCTGTAATAGGTGTAGCGGCCCTCATGCCGGTCGTGCACGAGCCCTGCAGCCTTCAGGATCTTGAGATGCTTGGACACGACCGGCTGCGAAACCCCGGCATCGGCCAACAAGCCGACGACCGTGGTATCCCCCTGGCGGCAAAGGTGTTCGAAGAGCCCACGGCGTGTGGGATCGGCGAGCGCCCGAAAAACCGCGTCCTGTAACTCAGTCATATCTCATACCCGTTTGGCTATGAGATAACGTATAGCCAAACGGGTATGCGTTTGTCAAATGCTTATGTTTCGTCGGCCCGCATCCCTTTCAAGTGCCTTGCAGCCGCTGCTGTCCCGCCCCTCCGGCACCGCGAAAGGTTGCGCTTGTTGGCGAAATGCAGCGCCCCTATAGAAGAGGCATGATCGGTCAATGTCCGCCAATGGCGGTGAGGTAGTCTGATGGTTTCGCATATTCGTGCCGTTCCTCTCGAAAAGGCATACCGGCTGCTGAACCATGGCCCGACAGTCCTGGTTTCCGCCCGCCATGGCGGCGTTCAGGATGTGATGGCGGCAGCCTGGGCCTGCGCGCTCGATTACGATCCGCCCAAGCTGACGGTCGTGCTCGACAGCGCCACCCGTACCCGCAGCCTCGCGGAGGAAGCGGGCGTGTTCGTCATCCAGGTGCCGACCGCCGCCCAGGCGCTGCTGACCCATGCGGTGGGCACCACGAGCCTTCACGACGATCCCGACAAACTTCGCAACGCCGGCGTCAAACTGTTCGACATGCCGGACTATGATCTTCCGCTTGTTACCGGCTGCTCCGCCTGGCTCGCCTGCCGGCTGATCAGCGAGCCGTCGATCGAGAGCCGCTACGACCTGTTCATCGGCGAAGTCTTCGCGGCCTGGGCCGACGATCGCGTGTTTCGCGACGGGCATTGGATGTTCGAGACGGCCGATCCGGCCTTGCGCAGCCTGCACTATGTGGCGGGCGGGCATTTCTACGCCATCGGCGATGCGATCGACGTGTCCTCCCGATAGGCCGAAAGCGCCCACCAACGGTGGCGCGTCCGGATGGCGACGCTCGGTTCTCCCTATGGAGAAGACCCGGCCGCGCTCTTTCGCACGACCGGGCCCACCCCGGGAGGCTACGCACCTTAAAAAAACCGGCCAAAAGCCTGGCGGTCAAGCGAAGGCCGTGACGTTGCCTCAGCTCTTTCCGGACAGGGCGATCACCCGGTCGAGTGCTGCAGCGAAGCCCTTGAGCGAGACAGCGAACGCCACGTCCTTTTGGCTGTCGCTGGCGAACGCGCCGATCTTCAATGCCGTGCCGCTACGAAGCAGCGCAACCGTCGCTTCGGTGAAGGTCAAAGGCACGATGCAGCCGAGCGGCAAGCAGGTGCGGAAGCGGGTCGGCTTGCCGCCGGTCGCGTCGTCGACGCCAAGCGTCACGCCCTTGTCCAGATAAAGACCGAAGGGGAGCGCGAGGCTCCCCTCAAGCCCGGCTTCGGCCGCAGTGCGAAGCTCGATCGTCAGCACATGCTGACCGCTCTTGTGGAACTGGCGCTGCGAGAGGAGGCAATGTTTCTTTCCCTCGATCTCGGCGCAGGCGACGCTCCAGTCCTCGTAGGTCTCCGAAAGCTGGGAGGGCGCCGGGGGCTTGCCGGCGGCGTCTTCCCCATGAAGCGGCGTGATGGCGACGAACGTCGCCATCAGCATTGTCGAGAGCCAGACGAACCTTCGCATCAGAAGCGCACGTCGAGCTTGGCGTCGACCGCGTTCTGCGTCGTGCCCGAACCGAACTGGCCGGTATAGGTGATGCCGAGGCTCGCAGTGCCGGTCAGCGCGAAGTCGATGCCGGCTTCGATGATCGCCGCATCCTCGGCGATCGGCGTACCGGCGACCGAGAAGGCGCTGCCCGTGCCGAACGCCATCGACGAGAACGGGGTCGTATCGCCGAAGGCATGCTGCCAGCCGAGCATGCCGCGCAGCTTCGCTTCGGTTGTGCCAAGGCTGAGCGGAGCCGAAGCGCGAAGACCGAGCGTCGTGAAGGTCGTATCCGTCGTGTTGCTCCGGGTCGACAGAGCCGCCGCACCACCGCGCTCGGTGAATCCGTCGGTGTGCAGGCTGACATAGGCGAGGTTGGCGAACGGCTCGAGCGCGACACTCGGCAGGTCGATGCGGTAGCCGACTTCACCGAAGGCCTGGAAGGTGCCGGCGTCATAATCGGCCTTCAACTGATCGCTGAAGCCCGGAAAGGCGACATTGCGCGACGTGTTGATCGAATGCCAGGTGTAGGCAAGCCCCGAGCGCAGTGCGACGTCGCCCCACCGGCTGCCGCTATAGACACCAAGGTGGTAATTGTCGCTGTTGCCGCTCGCCGAGCGGCTGTCGACGTCGAAGTTGGTCCGGCTGTAGCCGGCCATGATACCGACGAGCGCATTGTCCGAGATAGCCGCGTCGAAACCGGTAACGAAACCGCCGGTCGACTGATCGAGCGCACCGGCGTTGCCGTTGCCGTCGGTGTTGGTCCAGGAACCGAACACCTGGCCCCAGCCGACCATTGCCGGCGGCGCGACGGGTACAGCGTTGACGGCGGCAACAGCACCCGTCGTGATCTTGTCCTCTGGACCGTAAGCGAGAACCGGAACGTTTGCCGCACCCACGTCGCCAAATGCATCGCGAATGCGGTTGTTGGCGGCGTTGCGCAAGAGACTGCTGTCGTTGATCAGCGCCGTCTGCGCCGAAGCGTGAACCTCGCCGGACAACAGGTCGAAGGCGCGGCGTGCTGCATCTCCATCCTGAAGGATCAAGGCGTTGTAGAGCCCGAGCGACGAGCCGCTCTGGGCGAGCGTGTTGAGGGCAAGCGCCGTCTGCCGCTGGTTACCGGTGTTCGCCTCACCTTCAAAGACACCGGGTTCGGGCTCACCTGGCTTCGGTTCGCCTGGCTTCGGCTCCTCGCCCGGCTTGGGTTCTTCTCCCGGCTTCGTACCGCCGTTCTTGACCTTGATCTTGAGATCGACCTGCTTTTCCTGCTGGTCGAGCGACACTTCGAGGAAGGCAGACTTGGAGATCGCCTCGGCGAATTTTCCTTCGATTGCCCGATCGGCGGTCAGGATCGTATAGGTCTGGCCGGTCTTATAGCTGGTATTGGCATCGAGTGCCGTGACCTGCACGTTCGTGCCGCTGCCGATCTTCGCGATGCCGGTGTTGTCGTTGGTGCCGATGCTCTTGACGACGATGCGGTCGGAGCGGCCGTCGCCGGCGATGTCGGCCTCGTAGATCGAGCCGGTCGCCATATCCAGCCGACCCATGATCGTCAGCGTGCCAGTGGAATTGTTGCCGGGCGAAATGATCGCCTTCTTGTCGATATAGGTGTTGCCCACCGTGCCCGAGCCGCCAAGCCGGCCGAAGGCCGAACTGCTCCTCGATTCACCCCAGACGTTCACTTCACCGGTATAGAAACGGTCGCCCTCGATGCGTCCCGTCGCACCGTCGACGATCAGCGAGCCGTTGGTGACCTCGAAGTTGGTCTCACTATAGTCCAAGGGGCCGTTATCCGAGTCATTGTCGATCGTGTCGACGTTGCCCTTCACCACCAGCTTGCCGCCGGAAACGTTCACCTTGCCATAGAACTTCGACAGGTCACCGGTAAGGATGGTCTCGCCGGAGAAATTCGAGATCATGCCCTTGCCGACCATGACATTGCCGAACTCGTAGCCGGTGTTCGTATGGTTGAAGTTGACGTAGCCCCGGCGCGGCCCGAAATCGATCTTCGAGGACGAGTTGACCGTGCCGGCGCCCTGCGCCTGCCGTGCAACGGGTTCGGCGATATTGTTCAGATCGACGGCACCGCCGATCGTCAGATTGCCCATGCCCTCATTGTTGATACCGCCGACGCCCGAAAGCACGATGTCGCCACCAACCGAAAGCTTAGCGCCGTTGGCGACCGAAAGATTGGCGCGACCAGCCTCGCCGATCGTCAGCTTGTCGGCCACCTTGAGTTCGCTGCCGGCGCCGTCGATAACGGCCTGGATGGTGTCGGTGCTCTCGTCCTCACGCAGGATCGCGGTGTTGGTGGAAACGACAGCGCCCTTTTCGACGGTAAAGCTGTCGCCGATCGTGAATTCACCGGTGTTGACCCAGCGCGTATTGTCGCCGGTGACGAGCACCGTGCCATTTTCGAAGTAGGTCTTGTTGGTGTTGACGAGGCCGCCGTCCTCGATCCGAACTGTAGCGGTGTTCAGCGTCAGTGCACCGTAAGCGACCCCCAGGAACTCGGTGTTTAGCATGGAACCCGCGCCGCGCACCACGAGCGTTCCGTCGCCCTCCTGCAGGGCGCCGACATAGGTCTCCTTAGCCGAAACCTTGCCGCCGTTCTCGACGATCAGCGTGCCCTTGCCGCCATAGATACCGCCTTCGAAGCCGCCAACAAAGAGCATGCGGTCGCCGTTGGGATTGGCATCGACGATGTCCCAGGTCGAGCCCGGCCCGGAGACGACGACCGTGCCGACGCTGCCGCGACTGTCTGCGATGTAACCATCGGTACTCTCAACCTTGGCACCATTGTTGATCGTCAGTGTCGCGCCGCCCGGCCCGCCGCGGATAACGAGATTGCCGTTGATCGTATGGTCGCTGGACCACGTTGTGTCGTTTGGAACCAGCAATCCGGCCGCCTTTGCCGGCGACGGCACGAGTGGCACGGCGGCCAGAGCCAGTGAGAGCAGGCCGGCGCGACCGAGCGCCGTCGAACTCAGAAGGTTGATCCTCAAAACGTCCGCCTTCGCACAGGTATTCAATGTCTGCCCCTTTTCCTTTTCATTCGTGGGCGCACAAATCCCAGGCGAACGGATTCGCCGGGAAAGCACGGGTCATGGGGCGGCTATAGCAAGCCCGCAAAAAGCGAGAATTCGGCTTTCTGCAAACGGCAGATTGCGGCGTCGAAGGGCTGTGGGTTTCTGCAAACGGCTTGTTTTCGGCGACGAACGGCGGTCGACAACCATATGGACTTGAAGGATAAAACCTCGCATGGCGCGAGGACATGAGACGGTTTTGCCTGACGAGGCTGGATATGCCGCAAGCGTTCGGCGGGCGACGCTCTTCCTCGGGCTCCTCTACCAGTTCATGCAGTTCGTCATCAGCAGTACGCTCTGGGCTTTCCTTGGATATAACCCGATTGCGATCGCGCCGATCACCCTGATCCTGATGCTGAACGGGACACTCATGTCCTATGCGATGGCAGTGGCACTCTTTCGCTTCCGGGGCAGGTCCATCCTCTTCAAGCTTCTGCTCGGCTCCGCCCTGGCGCTCGTCGCCGCAGCGATCAATGCCAGCATCGATCTCCTCAGTCACGGCCTGATCGAGCATGGCGATCCGGGCCCAATCAACTGGACCAATGTCGGCTACACCCTCATCTATTGCATGGCGCTGTTTCACGGATGGGCGTTTCTCTACATCGCCCTTCTCGCCAATTACGAACTGCGCGAGCGGGAACGCCGGCTTGCCGTGACACGGGAGGAAGCGCTGACGGCGCAGATGCGGGCGCTGCGCTACCAGGTCAATCCGCACTTCCTGTTCAACACCTTGAACTCGATTGCCGGGCTGATCGAAGAGGGCGCATCGACGACCGCCCGCCGCATGGTGCTCTCGCTCTCCTCCTTCCTGCGCACGACACTCGAGCTGGATCCGATGCAGGACGTTTGCCTTGCCGACGAGCTGGCCTTGCAGCTCGGCTATCTCAACATCGAGGGCGAACGCTTCTCCGACCGCATGCGGGTCAAGCTCGACATTGCACCGGGCCTGGAGCAGGCGCTGGTCCCGAGCCTCATCCTTCAGCCATTGATCGAAAATGCGGTCAAGCACGGCGTCGGCGGTTCGATCGGCGTGGTCGAGATCGTGATCCGGGCGGCAAGGCAAGGCGAGACGCTGGAGCTTTCCGTCGAAAACGACATGGCGAACGAGCCGCCGCGCCCGGCGAATAAACCTGCCGGGACCGGCACCGGACTGAGGAATGTCGCCGACCGCATCAAGGCCCGGTTCCCCGAGGTCGGAGCCTTCATATCCGGCCTCGTGGCACCGCACCGTTTTCGGGCAGCGATCACCATGCCGCTGCGGCTGGTCTGATCGCCGCTCTCCGGCCAACGACGGCCGGTAGTCGAAAGTCCGGGCCTTTCTGCAAACCGCTCGATTTGGCCGACGAACGGCAATCGACATCGGCGGCCGGTTGAAGGATAAAAATGGCCATGAAACCTGAGGACGACGCAAGATCGGTGGACGAGAGCGCTTACATCGCCAGCGTGCGGCGCGCGACGCTCTGGCTCGGTTTACTCTACTGGTTCGTGGAATTCCTGATCAGCAGCATTCTTTGGGCGATCCTCGGGATCGACCCGATCATGTCCGCGCCAGGCAAGCTCCTGTTGATGTCCTGCGGCATGGTCTTTTCCTATGGCATCGCCGCTGCGATGTTCGGCGTCCGCCATCAACACATCGCGCTGAAGATCGTCGTCGGCTTTACGACCGCTCTGATGGCTGCGATCGCCAATACCGGCGTCGACTTTCTTCTCTATCTTTTCATCGTGCGTCCCGACCCGATCACGCCCGATTGGACCAGCATCGGCTACACGCTGGTCTACAGCATGGCGACCTTCGTCGGCTGGTCCTTCTTCTTCGTGGCATTGCTCTACAGCTTCGAACTGCGCGAGCGCGAGCGACGCCTGGCGATCACGCGCGAGGAGGCACTCGCCGCACAGATGCGAGCGCTGCGCTACCAGGTCAACCCGCATTTCCTGTTCAACACACTGAACTCCATCACCGGCCTGATCGAGGAGGGGCAGTCCCTTGCCGCGACGCGCATGGTGATGTCGCTGTCCAACTTTCTGCGCACGACGCTGGAGCTTGACCCGCTGCACGACGTGCGGCTTGCCGACGAACTCGCGCTCCAGGCCCGTTACCTGCATATCGAGGGCGAGCGCTATTGCGACCGCATGAGGCTCCGAATGGACATCGACACCGGTCTCGAGGAGGCCTTGGTGCCAAGCCTCATCCTGCAGCCGCTGATCGAAAATGCCGTCAAGCACGGGGTCAGCCGCTCGCCGGATCAGGTGGAAATCGTCATCAGCGCCGCCAAAGTGGGCCATGCGCTGGAAATCTCCGTCGAAAACGACATTGCGGCAACTCCCGAAACCGAGCGGAGGCCGGGCACGGGGATCGGCCTCAAGAATGTAGCCGATCGCGTCCAGGCCCGTTTTCCCGGCGTCGGCGCCTGCGTTTCGGGTCTCGTCACGCCCGGTCGTTTCAGAGCTGCAATCACAATGCCGCTGAGGCTTGCATGAATGAAATCCAGACTGTTCCGCTTTCAATCCTCGTCATCGAAGACGAGCCACTGGCGCGGCGGCGCCTGCTGCGCCTGCTCGGCGCCATGTCCGCCGTTGAGGTGGTGGGAACGGCCGGCAACGTGCAGCAAGCCTGCTCCATGGTTGCCGAACTTTCGCCGGATGCGATCCTGCTCGACATCCAGATGCCGGGCGGCACCGGCTTCGATGTCCTGGAACGGCTGGGCGACCACGCACCCGCAGTCGTTTTCGTGACCGCCTTCGACCACTATGCGCTGCGCGCCTTCGAAGCTGCTGCGGTCGACTATGTCACCAAGCCGATCGAATCCAGCCGGCTGCGCACGGCGATCGAGCGCGCCCGCATCGCAATCGCGGCGCGCACGAGCGCCGAGCGGGTGCTCGAACTCAACGAAACCGTGACGGCGCTGCGCCAGGCGCTGCGCAAGCACGAAACCCAGACCGGCGACCTTTGGATCAAGGCCCGGGGAGAATTCGTGCGGATCGCGCTCGACCGGGTCGTGCGCTTTCAGGCGGAACGCGACTATGTCCGCATTCACGTCGAGGGCCGGTCCTATCTGCACCACGAAAGCCTCGCCTCGCTCGAGCGTCGCCTCGATCCCGCAGAATTCCTCAGGCTGCATCGCAGCTCGATCGTGCGCCGGGACTGTATCGTGGGGCTGAAGCAGGCCCCCTTCGCCGCGCTCATCGCCCTTCTCTCCGACGGCAGCGAGATCCGCGTCGGCCGAACCTACGCCCGACACATCCGCCCGACGACCGGCGAACGCAGCCAGCCGGACTAGCCGCCGCCCACTATCGCAGGACCGCGCGCAGCCGCGGGGCGGCGAAGTCGACGAAGGCCCGGAGCTTCATCGGCACCAGCCCCTGCGGAAGATAGACGAGCTGGACCGGCAGCGCCGGGTGCTCAAAGTCTTCCAGCAGCGGCACGAGCAGGCCGTCCGCCACTTGGCGCGCCACCTGATAGGAAAGCACCCGCGTCAATCCAAGACCGGATATCGCCGCGTCGACGGCGGATTCCGCCGTATTGACGATAAGCCGCGACCGGATCGGCGCGGCCAGCTCGCGCCCGCCGTCGAGGAAACGCCAGACATGGGCGGCCGTGACGTTTTCGAAGGTGATGCAATCGTGATCGGCAAGTTCGCTCGGGTGCCGGAGCACGCCATGCCGCGCGACATAATCGGGGCTTGCATAGACCACCCGGCGCACCGTGCCGATCTTCGTCGCCACGAGATTGCTGTCGGGCAGGTTGCCGATCCTCAGCGCCACGTCGATGTGATCGTCGACGAGATTGGCGAACCGGTCGCCCAAGGCGAGCCGCATATCGACCTCGGGATGGGCCTTGAGGAAATCGACCACGACGGGAAGCACATGCAGGCGTCCGAAGACGATGGGCGCAGAGACCGTCAGATCGCCCTTGATCGTGCTGTATTCGCCGGCTGCCACCCGTTCCGCCTCTTCGACGCGGGCAAGGATCTCCTTGGCAGCCTCGACATAGACGCGGCCCGCCTCGGTCAACTGGATCCTGCGGTTGGTCCTGGTGATGAGTTGCGCGCCCAGATGCGTTTCAAGCTCGGAAACCTTCCGGCTGATCGTGGCCAACGGCACCTTGAGGTGCCGGGAGGCTGCCGACAGGCTGCCGTTTTCGATGACGGCGATCAGAACCCCCATGGCGTCGAGACGGTCCACTTTTATCCTTCCATAATTCGGAAATCAGACTATCGAAATCGCATTCTACTGCCGAAAATTGGAAAGTCATAGATTGATCTCGAAGGTGGTTCATTCCGAACCGCCGGAGGGCCGTGACGGTTCTCAAGCTCTTCGAGGACATCTCCCATGAAACTCTACCGCCATCCGCTCTCCGGCCACTCGCACAGGGCGCAGCTTTTCCTGTCGCTGCTCGGCGTGCCGCACGAGCTGATCGACGTCGACCTCAAGGCGCGGGCACACAAGGCGCCGGAATTCCTGGCGCTCAATCCCTTCGGTCAGGTTCCGGTGCTCGACGACGAAGGCACGGTCATCGCCGACAGCAACGCCATCCTCGTCTACCTCGCCAAGAAGCTCGGCCGCATCGACTGGCTGCCGGAAGATCCGGCCTCGGCGGCGAAGGTGCAGAAATGGCTCTCGGTTGCCGCTGGCGACATCGCCTTTGGTCCGGCAGCCGCGCGTCTCGTCACGGTCTTCGGCGCCAATCTGGATGCAGAAGGGGCTATCTCCAGGGCCCACCGGGTGCTTGCACAGATCGATGCGGAGCTTGCCGGCCACGACTTCCTCGTGGGCGCAAGGCCGACCATCGCCGACGTCGCCCTCTACAGCTACGTGTCGGCAGCACCGGAAGGCAATGTCGACCTTTCCGACTACGCCCATGTTCGTGCCTGGCTTTCGCGCATCGAGCGCCTGCCCGGCTTCGTCGGCTTTGAGAAGACCGCCGTCGGCCTCGCCGCCTGATCCAAGCTCCCCGGGGCGGCAGCGCTGCCCCGGCCCCCTTCCAACCGGGACACCCGACCATGCCGGACAACGCACAGCAGAAAAAGCCGGATTCGCCGTGGCACGAAGGCGAACTCGCCATCCAGCGCAGCCTCGGCGTCGCCGAGCGCATGGATGCGACCGGGCGCAATTTCGTGCGCAGCTTCATGCCGGAGCAGCACCAGCAATTCTTCCCGATGCTGCCCTTCGCCATGTTCGGGGCCGTCGACGCGAGCGGCGATGTCTGGGCCACGATGCGCGCGGCAGCCCCCGGCTTCATGCAGGCGCCGGACGCCTGGAATCTCGATATACGGTTGCCGCGTGACAGGGATGATCCGGCCGATGCCGGCATGGAGGACGCGCACTCCATCGGCATGCTCGGCATCCAGCTCGAAACCCGGCGCAGGAACCGGTTGAACGGCGCGATCCGGCGCGATGCCGACGACGGCTTCACGCTCCGCGTCCGGCAGAGCTTCGGCAACTGCCCGCAATATATCCAGCTTCGCCAGTTCGCCTTCGTTCGCGACCCGCACCAGCCGGCCTCGGTGCGCCCGGTGCATGGTCGCGTGCTCGACGCCCGCGCCCGGGCCATCATCGCCAAGGCCGACACCTTCTTCGTCGCGTCCTACGTCGATCGCGACAGCGGCGAGCGCCAGGTCGACGTCTCGCATCGCGGCGGCAAGGCGGGTTTCGTACAGATCGGCGAGGACGGCGTGCTGACGATTCCGGACTTCTCCGGAAACCTGTTCTTCAACACGCTCGGCAATTTCATGGTCAACCCGCGCGCAGGACTGCTATTCGTCGATTTTACGACCGGCGACATGCTGCAGATGACCGGCAGCGCCGAGGTGATCCTGTCTTCTCCAGAGGTCGCGGCATTTCAGGGCGCCGAACGCCTGTGGCGCTTCCGGCCGGAGAAGGTCATTTATCGCGAGGACGGCCTGCCGCTTCGTTGGGCCTTCGAGGAGGGCGGCTGGTCTCCCAGCCTCAATTCCACCGGCGACTGGGATCAGGCGAAGGTCCGGCTTGACGCCGCGGCCCTTGCCGATGCGTGGCGCCCGTTCCGGATTGCCCGCGTTGAGGACGAGAGCACGACGATCCGCTCGCTCTACCTCGCGCCGGACGATGGCGTCGGGCTCATGGCCCACCAGGCCGGCCAGCACCTGCCGATCCGCATCAACGTCGGAGACGGCGAAAGACCGCTCGTCAGGAGCTATACGCTGTCCTCGGCACCGACGGATGGTCTCTACCGCATCAGCGTCAAGAAGGACGGCGTGGCTTCCCGGCACTTGCACGGACTGAAGCCTGGAGACCGGATCGAGGCGCGGGCGCCTGCCGGCAGCTTCACGATCGATGGAACCGAGCGGCGGCCCGCCGTGCTGATCGGCGCCGGCGTCGGCATCACGCCGATCCTTGCCATGCTCAAGCACATTGTCGCCGAAAGCCGCCGCAAGCGGCGCACGCGCCCGACCTGGGTCTTTCAGGCGGCCCGCTCGCCGGAGGAGCGCGCCTTCGATCGGGAGATCGCCGACCTGGTCGCGGAAGGCGAGGGCAATATTCGTCTGGTGCGGGCGCTGAGCCAGCCGGCAACGGCCATCGAAAACCAGGACTATGACATTGCCGGTCGCATCGACCTCACCCATCTCAAGGCCACCCTGCCCTTCGACGACTACGATTTCTATCTCTGCGGCCCGGCCGCCTTCACCCAGTCGCTCTATGACGGCTTGCGGGCGCTCAACATCGCCGATGCCCGCATCCATACGGAGGCCTTCGGGCTGTCGTCGCTGACCCGGAGGCCGGACGGCGGTTCTGCCCCGGTGATGGTACCGGCGGCGAACGCCCCGGTTCACGTCGTCTTTGCCAAGTCGAGCAAGGAGGCGCGCTGGCAGCCGGGCGAAGGCACGCTGCTTGATCTGGCGGAGGCGCGTGGCCTGAACCCGGAATACGGCTGCCGCAACGGCAGTTGCGGCACCTGTCGAACGCCGGTGCTGGAGGGCAGGGTGACCTACCCCTCGCAGCCCTCCTTCCCGGTCGGCGAAGGCGAAGCGCTGATCTGTTGCGCCGTGCCGGCGGAGAGCGAAACGGGCAAACTGCATCTTTCGCTCTGAGCCCTGGTTCGGCTATGGATGATGCACCACATCATCAGGCAGTCGACCTCGGCCGAGCGGGATGCGCCATGAACGACCAACAGCTACGCGATATCGTGCTCTGGCTTTCAGAACAGGGCCTGAAGGGACTGGACGAGCCGGAGCTGTTTGCCGGCTTCTGCGAGCAATGTCGGGCAGCCGGTCTCGACCTTGCCCGCGCGCTCGGATTGATCGACACGTTGCATCCCGAATTCGAGGGGCGCGCGTTCCAGTGGAACGACGAAAGCGAGATCACGCCGGAGGTCATCCAATACGGCTCGACGACCACGGGCGAGGCGCTGCTGAACTGGCAGAATTCGATCTTCTACCACATGCTTTGCGACCGAACCGCGGAGCGCCGCATCCGGCTTTCCTCCGACGAGGGCACCACCTACAACATATTGGACAAGCTGAAAGACGAAGGCCACACCGACTGCGTCAGCATGATCCACCACTTCACCGACCAGGGCCGCGTCGGCGAGATGGACTGTTTCTATTCCTATTGGACGACGCGGAACGACGGTGGCTTCAGCGAGGATGACATCGCAGCACTCCGTATCCTGCTGCCAACGCTTGCGCTAGCGGTGAAGGCAGGCTCATGCGTGCGGATCATCAGCACGCTTGCGGACGTCTATCTCGGCGCCGATGCCGGCCAGCGCGTCGTCAAGGGCAGCATTGCCCGCGGTTCGGCCGAACGCATCGAAACGGTCATGTGGTTTTCCGACCTGCGCGGCTATACGCGCATCTCCGACACCGCAGCACCCGACGAGATCATCCCGCTTCTCAACGATTATTCAGGAACCGTGATCACCGCCATTCACGACCATGGCGGCAGCGTGCTGAAGCTGATCGGCGACGGTGTTCTGGCGATCTTCAATGCCGACGATCCGGGGACCGCCTGCGCCAATGCAATCGGCGCCGAACGGCAGCTGCGCCGCATGCTTGCGGAACTCGACACCCGCCGGCAGGCCGAAGGCAAGCCGACCACCGAGGTCTATCTCGGGCTCCATATCGGCGAAGTTTTCTATGGCAATATCGGCAGCCAGACCCGCCTCGATTTCACCGTGGTCGGCCCGGCGGTCAATGAGGTGAGCCGCATTTCCTCGATGTGCCGTTCCGTCGAGAGGCACATGATCATGTCGTCTGATTTCGTCGAAGCCTGCCCGCCGGATGAACGGGTCCACGCAGTCTCGCTCGGCCGCTTTGCGCTGCGCGGCATCGCGAGGGCCAAGGAGCTGTTTACCTGGGATCCGGAATTGCCGATGGCCTGAGACGCAGCGGCTACTGGCTCATCGCGCCTGCAGAAAGACGCGAGAGGTGGCGATGCTGCAGCTCGATCTGCACCTCGTCCTGAAAAACCAGAACCTGATGGCGCACTTCGTCTTCCGAACATCCGCAGGCAAAGAGCTCATCCGCTAGAGCGCGGCAGCGGCGGCGCCAGAATTGCAGCGCTTCGGCACCGTGCAGATCTTCAAGCTCGGCGGCAGCACTGCGAATGGCATGCAATCTCCTGACCACCGGAAACGGAACAATGGTGTTGGTTTCCGTGGCTTCCACTGATTGATTGCTTGCCATCGTCTCGTTTGCCCCCTGGACTTCGTGCGTTGACGCGAACGCACAAAGACGCCCTACGCGTAGTGATATCGAGCAATGGCTCCGCTTCCGGTGTCCCCAACCGAAGGCGATTTGCTCTGCTGATTCCATTTCTACGAAGCCTATGGTTAACGTTTCCTTCCCACCGGTGCCGAAGTGAACCGATTGCGTCTCGCAGGTGCACGAGACATCGGTCGCGTCACGTGGCCGACACGCTTTCACGCTTTTCTGGGTTGGTTTCGATCCAAAAACATGACATTAAAAATCATCTTTCTATCAGCGCCCATGGCGCCCCCGCCCCCAGTGAGTGCACGTGCATGCTGAAGCGTTTCTTCGCGTTCTACCGCCCCTATCGCGGCCTGTTCATTCTCGACTTTTCCTGCGCCGTACTATCAGGCCTGCTTGAACTCGGCTTCCCGATTGCGGTGAAGCTGTTCGTCGACCAGCTCTTGCCGAGCCAGGAATGGACACTGATCCTGCTGTCCTCCGTGGGGCTGCTGATCGTCTACCTGCTCAACACCGGCCTGATGGCAACCGTCACCTATTGGGGCCACATGCTCGGCATCAATATCGAGACGGACATGCGGCGCATGGCCTTCGATCATCTGCAGAAGCTCTCTTTCTCGTTCTTCGACAACCAGAAGACCGGCCACCTCGTCGGCCGCCTCACCAAGGATCTGGAAGAAATCGGCGAGGTCGCGCATCACGGTCCGGAGGATCTGTTCATTGCCGTCATGACCTTCATCGGTGCGCTGATCCTGATGCTGATGGTGCATTGGCAGCTGGCGCTGATTACCGCCGCCGTCGTGCCACTGACCGCCTGGGTAACCAGCCGCTACGGCGGGCGCATGACCCGGAATTTTCGCAATCTCTACGGCCGGATCGGAGACTTCAACGCCCGTATCGAGGAGAATGTCGGTGGCATGCGCGTGGTCCAGGCCTTCGCCAACGAGGCCCATGAGCGCAGCCTGTTCGAGACCGACAACCAGAACTATCGCCGCACCAAGCTTGAGGCCTACCGTATCATGGCGGCCAGCACGTCGCTGAGCTACATGAGCATGCGGCTGACGCAGCTGATCGTGATGATTACCGGCTGCTACTTCGTGTTGACGGGCGAGCTGACCAATGGCGGCTTCGTCAGCTTCCTGCTTCTGGTCGGCGTCTTCTTCCGGCCGGTCGAGAAGATTAATTCGGTGATCGAGACCTATCCGAAGGGCATCGCCGGCTTCAAGCGCTTCCTCGAACTGATGGAGACCGAGCCCGATATCGAGGATCGTCCCGGTGCGACCGACGTCGCTGATCTCAAGGGCGACATCACCTACAGCAACGTCTCCTTCGGCTACAGCGCCGAAAAGCCGATCATCCAGAATATCGACCTCACGATCCGCGCCGGCGAGACGATCGCCTTCGTCGGCCCGTCGGGCGCCGGCAAGACGACGATCTGCTCGCTTCTGCCGCGCTTCTACGAAGTGATGGAAGGCGCAATCACTGTCGACGGCACAGATATCCGCGACATCACCTTGTCGTCGCTGCGCGGCCAGATCGGCATCGTGCAGCAGGATGTCTTCCTCTTTGCCGGCACCATTCGCGACAACATCGCCTATGGCCGGCTCGGAGCAAACGAAGCCGACATCCTGGAAGCGGCGCGGCGCGCCCGGCTCGACGGCATGATCGCGGCCCTGCCCGACGGCATGGACACGGTGATCGGCGAACGCGGCGTCAAGCTTTCCGGCGGACAGAAACAGCGACTGGCGATCGCCCGCATGTTCCTGAAAAACCCGGCGATCCTCATTCTCGACGAGGCCACCTCGGCGCTCGACACGGAAACCGAGAGAGCAATCCAGCAGTCTCTTACCGAGCTTTCCAAGGGGCGCACGACGCTGATCATCGCGCACCGGCTGGCAACGATCCGCGATGCCGACCGCATCGTCGTGGTCGACGGTAGCGGCATTCGCGAACAGGGACCGCATGCAACGCTGCTGGCCGCCAAGGGCGCCTACAGCCGCCTCTATCACGCCCAGGCAGGCGCCGGCTGAGGAGAGCTGTCGGCGCGGCATTGCAAGTGCCGGGAGGGGACGGTACGAACGAAGGCAGACACCGCCCTGCCCTTCGTCGGACCGATTCTTCAGCGCCATGACCACTTCCGAACTTTCCGCTCTCGAACGCGCCCTAAAAGCCCTGCCCCAACACTATCCCGGTCCCGGCGGCGTCGCCGGTGTGGTCCGGGATGGTCAGGTGATCCTCAGCCACAGCTGGGGCTATGCCGACCTGACCGCCCGCAGGCCGATGACGGCGACAACCCGCGTACCGATCTGCTCGATCACCAAGCAGATGACCTGCGCCGTGCTTCTGGACGCCGTCGGCGAACCGGCAAAGCTCGACCGCGCGCTCGACACCTACCTGCCTCTGCTCGAAGGCAAGCGCCCGACCGTGGCCCATCTCTGTCACAACCAGTCGGGGCTGCGCGACTACTGGGCGCTGACCGTGCTGCAAGGCGCCAGGCACGACGGCGTCTTCCGCCGCGAGGACGCACGGTCCCTGCTCTCCTCCGCGCGGTCGACCCATTTCGAGCCGGGCACGCGTTACTCCTATTCGAACGGTAATTTCCGCATTCTCGCCGACCTCATCGAAGCGCATACCGGGCGCTCGATGGCCGAGCTCTATCAGCGTTCCGTGTTCGGCCCGGCCGACATGCAGACCGCTGCCCTCACCGCCGATACGAGCCTGCCCCCCGACGGTATCGTCGGCTACGAGGGCAATGAGACGGCTGGCTATTTCGAGGCGGTCAACAACATCTACTGGGCGGGCGATGCCGGTGTTTCCGCTTCGCTCGACGATATGCTCGCCTGGGAATGCTTCATCGACCGGACGCGGAATGACGAAAACAGTCTCTATCGCCGCCTGTCCGTACCGCAGACCTATGCCGATGGCCGCCCGGCCCATTATGGGTTCGGCCTTGCGCATGAAAAGATCGGCGACGTCGCCATCACCGGCCATGGCGGCGCGCTGCGCGGCTTCCGCAGCCGCAGGCTCTACGCGCCCGCTGAGCGCCTTTCGGTCGTGGTGATGTTCAACCATGAAGCCGACGCCCATGCGGCGGCGACCGCATTGATGAAGGTCGCCCTTGGCCACAGCGATGCCGAGCCCGCGACAGGCACCTGGGATGCCGACGGCTCCGGCAGCTATCTGGATCCGGAAACGGGCCTCGCACTCGTTACCAGGCCCGCCGGCAAATCCCGCGTCGCGCTGAACTTCGCCACGGGTGCCGAAACGCTTGCGGTCGGTCCGGATGGCAGCGCGCAGTCAGCGGCCGTTACCCTTCGCGTGGAAGGCGCCTCGCTACACATGGAGCGCCCGCGTGAGAACCTGACGGTTCACGCCGCGCGCATCTCCGGCGCCGCAAAGCCTGATATCGCCGGCCGCTACCATGCGGCAGAACTCGATGCCGATCTCGACATCGTCTCCACCAACGGCGTCTTCTATGGTGGTTTCGACGGATCGCTTGGCAGAGGCGCCATGCACGCCCTGCGGCCGCTCGCCGAAGATGTCTGGCTGCTGCGCTGCAAACGCTCGATGGACGCGCCGGCACCGGGAGACTGGACCGTAGTCGTTTCGCGTGACGCAGAAGGCAAGGTGACGGGGCTGACGATCGGCTGCTGGCTCGCCCGGCGGATCGACTATAGCAAGATCGGCTGATGTCGAGATCGCGTCGCCGGCGATGCTCGCAGGCGGGACCATGCGGCACAAGATGACCATAACCGGAAGACCAGAACGTGAAACAGAAGCGACCGACAGCCGCCCGAGATACCGGCCGCCGCCCCGCGGCCGATACGGGAAAACGCGTGACGGTCGCCCGCGCCCTTTCCAAGCTTGGTTACTGCTCGCGCACGCAGGCCGAGAAACTGGTGCTTGAAGGCCGCGTCAGCATCAACGGGCGCAAGGCAACTGACCTCACCGCATGGGTCGATGTCGACAAGGACCGTCTCGCCGTCGACGGTAAGGCCGTGCTTGCCGAAAAGAAGGTCTACCTGATGCTGAACAAGCCGCGCGGGCTGGTGACGACCAGGCATGACCCGGAGGGCCGGCCGACGGTCTTCGACTGCCTGAAGAACATCGACTCCACCCATCTGTCGCCGGTCGGACGCCTCGACAAGGCGAGCGAGGGCCTTCTGCTGTTCACCAACGACACGGTGCTTGCGCAGCGGCTGCTCGATCCGGAAACCCATGTCGGCAAGGTCTATCACGTGCAACTGACCGGGCAGATCGACGACGCGCAGCTTGCGCAAATGGTCGCCGGCATCGACGAAGGCGGCGAGATGTTGCGGGCCGCCAGGGCCGAACGCCTAAGGGTGGGCGGCCGCAACATGTGGATCGAGGTGGAACTCGAAGAGGGTCGAAACCGCGAGATTCGCCGCATGCTCGATGCGCTCGGCTTCGAAGTGCTGCGGCTGCTGCGGGTTTCGATCGGGACGATCGCTCTCGGTGATTTGCCGAAGGGTGCTGCGCGTAACCTCACCGCCGACGAAATCGCCGATCTGAAGCGGCGCACCGACCTCTAGGCCCTTCCCGCGGCGCGCAGCCAATCGCGCGATGGGTGGAAATCCACCCACGCGAGCACCGCCATGTTTCCGAATCCACCCAAAGCCGATCCAGGCTCCTGACAAATGCGTCGGATCGTGCGGACAGCCCGTTGTCTGTGCTAAGATTGCGTCCGCAAATGGGGGCATCCAGCACCGGCGTGGGAGGAAACCTTGCCGGCTGGCCATATTTCATCCGGGAGGAAGAAGATGAAAACCCTCAACGCATTGCTCGGCGCCGTTGCCGCCCTTTCCATTTTTGCCGTTTCCGCCAACGCACAGACCTACCCCGAACGTTCGATCACCATGGTCGTGCCCTTCTCCGCCGGTGGCCCGACGGACACGGTTGCGCGCCTGGTTGCTGAATCCATGTCGAAGGACCTCGGCCAGCAGATCATCGTCGAGAACGTCGGCGGCGCCGGCGGTACGCTTGGCGCTGGTCGCGTCGCCCAGGCCGATCCGGACGGCTACACCGTGCTGCTCCATCACATCGGCATGGCAACCAGCGCGACGCTCTACCGCAAACTCGCCTATGACACGCTGAACGCCTTCGAATATGTCGGCCTCGTCACCGAAGTGCCGATGACCATCGTCGCGCGCAAGGACCTCGAACCGACCGACCTCAAGGGTCTCGTCGAATATGTGAAGGCGAACAAGGACACGGTCACCGTCGCCAACGCCGGCATCGGCGCCGCCTCGCACCTCTGCGGCATGATGTTCATGAGCGCCATCGAAACGCCGCTGACCACCGTTCCCTACAAGGGCACCGGTCCGGCGATGACCGATCTCCTCGGCGGTCAGGTCGACATCATGTGCGACCAGACGACCAACACCACCAAGCAGATTCAGGGCGGCACGATCAAGGCTTACGCCGTCACCTCGCCCGAACGCCTGAAGGTCTTCCCGGACTTGCCGACGACCACCGAAGGCGGTCTGCCGAACCTGCAGGTTGGCATCTGGCACGGCGTCTACGCGCCGAAGGGTACGCCGGCTGAAGTGACCGAACGCCTGTCGAAGTCGCTGCAGGTGGCGCTCAAGGATCCGAACGTGGTTGCCCGCTTCGGCGAACTCGGCACCGAGCCGTCTTCGGACGCCGACGCCACCCCGGCCGCGCTGAAGACCAAGCTCGAAGGCGAGATCGCCCGCTGGAAGCCGGTGATCGAAGCGGCCGGCCAGTACGCCGACTAATCCACCGCTCATCGCGCCGCGCTCTCGAGCCATCTCGGGGCGCGGCGGTTCTGACATGGGCATGTTCCCGACGGTGTCCGGACAGGCGCCGTCAACAGCGGTTGACAGCTGTCAACGCGACGTTGCCCAATGTGCGAACCCGGCGCGAGCCGGCAATGCCAATGCGGGGGGCCGTCGACGCCTCGGCCCGGCTACCCCGCGAAAACAAATGGGGACACGATGAAATCACTCTCCTTCGATAGCACCAATGCGCTCTGCGGCGGGATCCTGACCGCGGTCGGCCTGTTCTTCGCCTGGCAGGCCTTCAACCTCGAGCTCGGCACAGCCTTCCGCATGGGGCCCGGCTATTTCCCCCTCGTGCTCGCGATCATCCTGACGCTCCTCGGCATCGTGATCCTCGTACAGTCCACCCGCGTCCAGGGGGAGCCGATCGGCGCGATTGCGCTGCGTGGCATGCTCTTCATTTTGCCGGCGCCGGTTTTCTTCGGCCTCACGGTCCGCGGTCTCGGCTTCGTCCCGGCACTGTTTTTCACGGCACTCATCGCCTGCTTTGCCTCCGGCCGCATGACGCCGCTTATGGCTTTGGCGCTCTCCGCAGCGCTGACGGCCTTCTCCGTCGCCGTGTTCAGCTATGGTCTCGGCCTGCCCTTCCAGCGCTTCGGCCCCTGGGTCCAATTCTAGGAGACGCGCAATGGAACTTTTCAACAATCTCGCGCTCGGCTTTGTAACCGCCGGTTCCCCCGCCAACCTGCTCTTCTGCCTCATCGGCGTGCTTCTCGGCACCCTGATCGGGGTCCTTCCGGGCATCGGCGCAACGGCGACCATCGCCATGCTCCTGCCGATCACCTTCCAACTTGAGCCGGTCTCCTCGCTGATCATGCTCGCCGGCATCTATTACGGCGCGCAGTATGGCGGCTCGACCACGGCGATCCTGATCAACATGCCGGGCGAATCGTCGTCAGCCGTCACCGCGATCGACGGATACCAGATGGCCCGTAAAGGTCGGGCCGGCGCCGCCCTGGCAATCGCTGCCCTCGGCTCATTCTTTGCCGGCACCGTCTCGACCTTCCTCGTCGCGGTCTTCGCGCCGCCCCTGACCGAAATCGCCCTGAAGTTCGGCGCTGCCGAGTACTTCTCGTTGATGATCGTCGGCCTCGTCTCCTCGATCGCACTCGCGCACGGGTCGATCGTCAAGGCGCTGGCCATGGTCGCCCTCGGCCTCCTGCTCGGCCTCGTCGGCACCGATATCTATTCCGGAACACCGCGCTTTACCCTCGGCATCCGGGAATATGCCGACGGCCTGAACTTCGTAGCGCTCGCCGTCGGTGTCTTCGGCATCGCCGAGATCCTGCGCAACCTTGAAAACGAACGCACCCGCGAGGTGCTGATGGCCAAAGTCACCGACCTGATGCCGACCAGGGACGACTTCAAGCGCATGTTCGCGCCGGTCGTGCGCGGCACCATCATCGGTTCGGCGCTCGGCATTCTGCCCGGTGGCGGCGCAATCCTTGCGGCCTTCGCTTCCTACACCGTGGAGAAGCGCGTCTCGGACCACCCCGAAGAGTTCGGCCACGGTGCGATTGCCGGCGTCGCCGGTCCGGAAAGCGCCAACAATGCGGGCGCGCAGACCTCGTTCATTCCGCTGCTCACCCTCGGCATTCCCGCCAATCCGGTGATGGCGCTGATGATCGGCGCGATGATCATCCAGGGCATCGTGCCCGGTCCGAACGTCGCAAGCGAACAGCCCGCCCTCTTCTGGGGCATCATCGCCTCGATGTGGATCGGCAATCTGATGCTCGTGGTCCTGAATCTGCCGTTGATCGGGCTCTGGGTGAAGCTGCTGAAGATCCCCTATTACGTGCTCTTCCCGATCATCATGGCGTTCTGCTCGATCGGGGTCTACAGCGTCAACTCCAATGTCTACGACCTCTATGCCGTCGCCTTCTTCGGCCTCGTCGGCTACCTGCTGTTGAAGGTGCGTTGCGAACCCGCTCCGCTGCTGCTCGGCTTCGTGCTCGGACCGCTGCTCGAAGAAAACCTCCGCCGCGCCATGATCCTGTCGCGCGGAGACCCGACGACATTCGTCACTCGACCGATCAGCGCCATCCTGCTTCTGATCGCAGCCCTGGTGCTCGTCGTCGTGTTCCTGCCGAGTGTGAAGGCCAAGCGCCACGAGGTTTTTGTCGAGGAGGATTGATCCCTGCCCGCCAATTTCGCAACAATAACAATATAATTCAATAGGTTAATCGCCGCGCCCCAATCGGAGGCGCGGCGTTCTTCTGGCTGCGGCATTCTGCCCCTGCGCGGTTTGCCACATTGAGCTTTATCAAGCCGGTCGCCAATCTCTGCCCCATCGAAACAGGAACGAGCCGGGGCGATGACACGTCGCGAGAAGATCAGATGGAACAATGCCGTGCGCATGCTTTGCGCCGCGGCGCTGTTCCTGCTTGGTTTTGCCCATCTCGGCCCTGCCCTGGCCACTCGCCTGCCGGCGGCCGAACTGGCGCTCTATGCCCTGCCCGACGGGTCCCTGCCCGATTTTTGCCAGACCGGTTTGGGTGAAGACGGCAAAGACCAGCCCGGCCATAAACATGTTTGCAGCGCCTGTCGGTTCTTCTGGGCGCTGCTGACGCCGCCGGACGGTTCTCTCAGCGAGCGCCTGGAGGCAAACCGCACACCTGCGATCCGGGTTGCGGCAGTTCGACCGGTGCCACAAGTTCACGCACCCAATGCCCGTCCGCGAGGCCCGCCACAGGTCGTCATCCGGCTTTGACCTCCGTTGACAGCTGTCAACATCCTCCTTCGACGCCCGTCGGCATCGGGGCATCACGCCTCCTTGCGTCGGTCATGCGGACGTTTTTCATGCCAGAAACCCTGATCACCACTGCCGCGCCAGCGGCTCCCCCTCGCGCGTCCTCGATAAGGCCGCCTCGCCCGGCCTCGCGTAGTCGTGTCGTCGGCGAAAACCTGACCCTGCTCTATGAGGGCGGACGCAACCGCGCGCTCTACCGTGTCGTTGACGGCTGCGTCGTGCTTTCGCAACTTCTCAACGACGGTCGCCGCCAGATCACCGACGTGCTCGGACCGGGCCGGCTCTTCGGCTTCACTATCGACGGCCGCAACATCGCCACCGCCGAAACGCTGAGTATCGCGCGCATCGAGCCTCTGGGTGACGCGGATCTCAACGCCACCAATCCGGCCGTCGCCAGCGAGTTGAAGACGACGCTTCACCGCATGCAGATCCATGCCACGCTGCTTGGTCGCAAGACCGCCAGCGAGAAAGTCGCCAGTGCGCTGGTGGAACTATCGCGCCTGTTCAATCGGACCGGCCGTAACGGCGCCCCTGCCCGGTTGAGCTTTCATCTCCATCTCACCCGCGCCGACCTTGCGGATTGGCTTGGCCTTACCGTCGAAACGGTCAGCCGCTGTCTCAACCGTTTCAAGCGCGAGGGCCTGATCGACTTCAGCCACCCGAAGACAATGCGTGTCCTCGATCCCGAACGCCTCGAAGCGACCGCAGGCTTCACCCGACAACAGACCGGCGAGACGACACGCCCTTGAATAAAACCCGCGCCGCCTGTCCCCCCAATGCGGCCACCCACGCGAAGGAAAAACCATGATTGCGAGACTTGTCTACCACGTGCCGGTGTTCGGCTGGATGCTCAAGGAGGCCGTGCAAGGTTCACAGACGGCCAAGGTGCTGTTTCTGATCAACTGCGCGCTGCTCTGGCTGCTCGCCATCGTCGCCTTCGGTTACCCGGCGATCATCATTCCGGCATTGACGCTGGTGCCGGTGATCTTCGTTCTGTTGATCGTGATCACGATGGGCTGACGCCGATACGGCCCGGCGGCAAGCTTTCCGCGCTGCCGCCGGTTCAAAGCACGCCCCAGCCGCGGTAACGCCCGCGGCCGGTCATCTCGCGGATGCCAAGCTCGCGAACGAGGTTCAGCGCGCCGCGCGGCGTCACCCCGACATGCTTGGCGACCAAAGCTGCCGATACGATCGGCCGCGACAGAACCAGGTCGATCAAGGCCGGCAGACTGCTGTTGGAACGACGATCGCGAATGCGCATTTCCATCTGGGTCTTCGCAAGCGACAGCCGGTCGAGTTCCTTGAGACCGAGATCCGCCGTCACCGTCATCGCCTCCAGAAAGGCGCTCCAGCGGGTCAGTGCGTCCTTGGACCTCCGTCGCTCATAGCGGATGGTCTTTAGCCCGGTGTTGAACGACAGCAGGTGCGAGGTGACCTTGCCTCTGGAGCGCAGGTAAGCACCGACCAACAATGACCCCAGCCAATGCTGACGGCGCAGAGGCTCCCTCCGCTCCCAGGCATCGAAGAGCAAGGCGGCTCCAAGACAGGGCGGCAGCTGATCTGCCGCTGCCACCATCTGGCGCCATTCGTCAAGACGCGCTTCCTCATCCCACTCTTCGTCGAAGAGCAGGCCGAGCTGTCCCATCGGCTCGCGGGCTGTCGCTAACGCCGTCCGTTCTGCGACTTCCAGCGTGTCCTGGTCATGCGCATCGAGCAGGCGTTGCGAGCGAGCGATGGCGGCGTCGATGGCCGCGAATTCGGCCGCCATCGGATTGCTGTCGCCGTCGTCCTCCGGCTCGCCACGCTCCGGCTCACGATCGACACCCGCCGCCTGACGTGTTTCGGCCGGCGCAAGTGAAGGGATATGGAGCTCCGGGGCCGGGCTTTGTTCGCCGCTGAGTGTTGCAAGCCCCTGGGCAGAAAGGGCCCAACCAGGCTCGCCGAGCCAGATGCGGCGGCGGACTTTCAGGACCGAATGGGCGATGGTCAACTCGTGGGTCGGCGCTCGGGCGTCCATGTGCGCATCGTGCAGCACAAGATCCTCGACATGAACGAGTTCGCCGGCCACCCAAAGTGCTGCAGTCGCATCGAAGAAATGCCCGCGCTCGCGGTACCCGTCTTCGACGACATGACGGTTCGTGCGCTCATCGAGCCGCGCCAAGGCGTCTTCCGCCGAAATCATCAGCGGGATCAGCGTTGGATGGTAGGGATCGGGAGACTGGTATCGCATTTTGAGAATAAACGGTTCCTGCGGATGTGGAACGTAGCACGAGAATCACTTCCCCCACAGGCAGGAGACGCTTTCTCCACCGCTTGAAGACCGGCAAGCTGCGCCACCTGATTTCGCAAACGACGACGGCGAATATTTCTATTCAAACAGGACTTGCATGTGTCTCGGCGCACGCCAATGTGTTGACAGCTGTCAACCGTGTTGATGTCTCGTCTATCAACGCCAAACCCGGTCAGTGAGTTGAGTACCATACTCGCTGTTTCCCCCAGCCATGCCGTGTTCGCAATCACGCGGCAGTGAGATCCAACTATGCTTGGTGCTTTGTCGCTTTAGTTTACCCTTTCGCGACCCAGCTTTTTGGGGGGAGGGCGCTCGGCTTTAAACCAGTAACCTGTTGCCAGCTGGCAACAGCCCGCGAGTTCGCCACCTGAACGGATTCTGCCGCTAGAACGGGCTCTAACAAGGGAGGACGCTCAATCATTCGGCTCGAGATCGAGAAATTCGAAGTCTTGTACGCTGAGTCCGCGCAACGGAACTGAACCGCTCCTTCCTTTCCAAAAGAAGGAGAAACAGCAATGTTTTCTGATGGGTGGCCAGAGTCTGAAAACAATCTCAGACGTAAGAATAACGTAGAGATGTCAACGAATCCCTGCACTTACAGTGTCCCGCATTTCAACGTCACAGACAAGCCAAAGCGTTTCCGCGAGAGGAGACGCTCATGCCCCCTGTCGCTGTTCATCCGCTCACGGCGACCACTCCGGCTTGGGCTCGCAAGCGCGCCGACAGCATCGCCGACACGGTGAATGTCTGGTTTCTCGCGCGGCGCGTCAGGTCCCGCAGATAGCCCCCGGCCGAATGAATGTGCTCGGACCGTTCAAGAAGGCAGGCGAGTACCGTTGCCGTCGTTTCGGGACCAAGCACCGTGCACGCCTCGTCGTAGGCCTCCGGGCTGACGCCGAGCATCGTCCTGACAACGGTTGCGGCTAGGAACATGTCCCGCCAGTTACCAATTCGCCCCGCTGGTCCATAGTCACGGATCTGCGGGCAGGCTTTCAGCACCACCGGCAGCGCGCCGATATGATCGTGAAGGCGAGAAAGGCCGGGCGACTTTGCACTGCCTGCAACGGTATCATCATCCGCAGTGCATGACGTCTTGGTGCCAGCCAGATCCGAAAATGCCGCTTCAGGTCTTTCACAAGCGTTTTCAGATTCAGATTGATAATCGGATTCTGAACTCTGTATGTGCCGCTCATACTGGCGTTCATTGGCAGCCGTATTCTGCGTTTTCAGCAAGTTTTCCAGGTAATTAGTCAGATTGTCGCGGAGTGCCGACAAAACGGCGAGGGCGCGCTCCACTTCGGTGATCAGCGGCTTGCGCGACAGTGCCGTGTAGACCGCCTGGCACTGCGTTTCCGCTTCTTCCGCTTGGAGGACATCGGACTGGCGCAGGAGCTCGACGAACTTGACGACGTCGCGCCGGCAAAGGCTCAGACGTTCGCGCATCACCTGCAGGTAGCGACGATCCGCTTCCAGCCGTGCCGCTTCCGCTGCGAACTCGGACGCCCGTGCAAGCATCGGTGCGAGATCGAAGCCAAAGGCCTGGCCGATCGCGCCCTTGCGGTCACGTCGGGCGTAACGCTTGCCATTGGGACTGTCGCGCCTGAGGATGAGCCCAGCCTCGACAAGCGCCGTCAGATGCCGCCTCAGCGTCGTCTCGGCCATGCCGTGCGTACGGAGCGAAAGCTGCGCATTCGACGGAAACACGACGAGGCCGGCGGCCGGGTCGAGTTCGCTCTTTGGGTAAAAGGACAGCAGTGCGTTCAGCACCGCAAGCGAACGGTCGGAAACCCCAAGGCTTGTCTTGGCGGCACACACCGTTCGAAACAATTTCCACTTGTCGACGCTCCCGTCGTCGACGGCCGGAGCGCTGGAAAGTTGGTATGCCAACATCCCAAGCGTCATCGACCGCCGCCCGAAGGGCGTCGTGACAATCCCACGATCCATTCTTCTTCACCTTTTCCAAGGCAAAAGAAATCCGTTCGCCGAAACGACGTTGAAAACTCTTGACACCGATTCGCGGAAATGGGATTCTCTAGTTGCTACACGAGAGAAGGGTTTCCGCAGCGCTAGTCGTTCGGAAGCCTTTTTCTTTTGCTCAGTTAGTCTCCTGTTTCCTCTTGATATTCGAGGTACAGAGATTTGAGCCTCTGCCTCACGAAATCTGCAAAGCCTGGTGCCGTCTTGCTGTTGAAGGCAAGCGTCGTCTCGACGTCCGTTTCACGGATACGCACCGGGGTTGTGTTGTCTGGCGCCAGCCATGGGATAGGCCGGGCACGCGCCCTGGAGGCGCTTAAGAAAGTGCACAAGGCGTCGAAACGCTGATCGCTGCCGGCCTTCTGGAATTCTCGGCTTTGCGTGAAGGCGGCTGCGGCCTCCGGCTTGCCATCTTGTGCGAGAAGCTCAGCGAGTTCAAACCAACGGCGCCGTCCGATCGATGGTGCCGGTCCGATGGCCTCGACCAGCGCAATCGGTAGCCGGCGAACAACAGAAATCATCTTCGACAGGGCGGCTTTGTCGACACCCAGCGCCGACATGATGATCTCACGCGAAAACCCGCGATCCTCAAGGCGGCTGCCAAAGAGCGAGCGCTCGATGAAGGAGAGGTCGGAACGGGTGTTGTTTTCCTGTCCCTGCGAGACGACCAATTGCTCGTCATTGAGATTGCGAACGACCGCACGAACACTGCTACCGATGTCGCGGGCAGCAGCCAGGCGGCGATGGCCGTAGGCGACCTGGTATCGCCCCTCGATGGTTGGATGCGGCCGGACCAGGATGGGCACCTGTTGTCCGTGCTCTCGCATCTGTTCAGCGAGGCTCAGTTGCGCGTCGGCCGCAATCCCGAGGCGATCGACGATGAAGGATGCGTCGATGAGCGCCGGATCGAGTTCGACGACCGCTTGCCCTTCGGCAAGTTGCCGCTCGAGCTCCTGGGCGCGTTCGACCTTCTGCGTGATGTTCGACAGCGACCGGGTGATGCCACCGACAGCAGTCGGGGGGCGGGCACCGGCCATCAGCCCGGCGATCGGGCGGTCGTTGCCCGGTGCGCCGTTGGCATCGTCGACGCGTTCCTCCGATATCCCGATCAGGTTCTTACGGGCCATGGATTACTTCCTCCCCCAGACCTTGCGGACCAGGTCCTCGATCTCGCCATTGACGAGGTTGAGAGAGTCCATTGCGCGGTCGTAGGTGCCGCGGACAAACTGCGAGCGCTCGACTTCATAAAGCGTTTGCTTCGTTACGCCGGCGTCGGAGATAGCTGTCGACTTCACCATGGCGTTCTGCAGCATGCGATTGCCGAAAATGGCGCGCATGAAACCGGTCATCTGGCTTTGAGGGCCGTCGTTCGGCTCAAACCGTGTTCCGAGATAGCGCATCCAGTCATAGCTGGTGCGGCCACCGGCTTTTTCGACGACGCTCATCAACTCACTCGTCATCGACAGGAACTGCGACATCGACATGACGTCGAGCATCTGCGGATGCACGGTGATCAGGACGGACGTTGCGGCACAGAGCGCCGACATGGTGAGGAAGCCGAGCTGCGGGGGGCAATCGATGACGACGATGTCGTAGAAGCTCTCGATATCGGCGAGCACATCGCCGATGCGGGCGAAGAAAAGGGTTTCTGCAGCCCCGCCCGTCATCATCGCCTTCGGCGTTTCGTGCTCGAATTCCATGAGTTCGAGATTGCCGGGAATGAGATGCAGATTGGCGGTGTAGGTTGACCGCACGATATCGGCGATCGACCGCGGGGCGTCATAGCGGATCGCGCCGTAAAGCGTCTCGCCTTCTCCGACATCCAACTCCGGTTGATGGCCGAAGAGGGCGGAAAGCGAAGCCTGCGGATCGAGATCGATCGCGAGCGTGCGGTAGCCGCGAAGTGCCAGATATTGGGCGAGGTGGGCTGAGGTCGTCGTCTTAGCCGACCCGCCCTTGAAGTTCATCACAGACAGGACCTGCAGCTTTTCATCGCCGCGCCGGTGCGGGACATATTTGCCCGACTTGCCGCCATCGTCGAGAACGCGGCGAATGCGTTCGATGTCGGAAACGGCATACATGCGCCGACCGTTTGACAAGGGCGCTGGGCCGTGGCCCTCTGAGGCCACCTGCCTCAGATAGCCTTCGCCGATTCCGATGAAGGCTGCCGCTTCGGCAGGGCTGAAGAGACGCATCTGCTTTTGCGCTTGCGGGGGAAAGATTTTCTTTTGGTGCTGCTGCAGCTGATGGGCAAGTTCCAAAGCGTCGGCAGCCAGAAGCGTCGGCAGATGCTCCTGTGCGTCCTGGCTTTGAATTTTTTGCTGCAACATTGATATCCCCGAAAACTGCGCAAAAATCGTCATATCCGGACAATATGCGCAGATGCACTATGCTCCGATTCGGCGCGGTTTTACAAATGCATAGCGTTTTGGCGGAGGTGCTGCCCTTGCGGTGGAAAGCGAGCTTGTGAAGCGGTCGAGTTGTCCGCGGACAACTTCCCTTCGGGCACGTTCGCGCATCTCCAATTAGAGCATAGATTTAATAGACTATTGACAGCAGGTCTGATTGTGTCAGGATTGTGTTAAGTTGGCGATTGGATGCATGGAGCTTCCTGATGTTCTATCTCGGTGGAATGACCCTTGGCTATCTTGAGCCGCCCCCGCCTTTGCCGAAGGCGATGAAGGCAAAGCGGCAGGCGGAAGTGGATGTCGCCTCGACGACGCTCGACAAGGCGGCGTGCGAAGAGTCCGATCGTAATCAGGAATGGGCGCGCGCGTTCCTGACGCCGTGGCACCTCCTTTACTGAGGAGTGAGGCGTGGCGCCGAACTGCGCCGCCCAAGCGTTGACAGCTGTCAACGGCGAGAGCCGTTTCAGCCGCCGTGGAAAAGCGCAAATCGGCGAGGGAAGGGCTGTTTCGCGGCGGCGAATTGATTAAGTTCGCTGTCATGGACACCAAGCAAGATCGATCCGTTTCAAGTGACCCGCCTGGCGATGCGGCCGACAATCAGGGGCAGGTGCTATCGCTGCACCAGCGCATCCTCGGTGACGTCGAAGGGCGCATTCTTTCCGGGGAGTGGCCACCCGGACACCGCATCCCGTTCGAGCACGAACTGACCGAGCAATACGACTGCTCGCGCATGACGGTGAACAAGGCCCTAACCGAACTCGTCAAACGCGGGCTGATCGAGCGGCGGCGCAAGTCGGGAAGCTACGTTACCTTTCCGCAGGTCCAGTCCGCCGTCATGGAGATCCACGACGTTAAACTCGAAGTCCAGTCGCTGGGGCTCGATTACAGCTTCCGCGTGGATGAGCGAAAAGTGCGCAAGGTCGAAGGCCGGGATCGTGAACGCCTGGATCTCCCGAGCTCGGGCAAGCTGCTGGATGTAACGTGCCGGCATTTTGCCGGCTCGCGTCCCTTTTGCTTCGAGGAGCGGTTGATCAGCCTTTCTGCGGTTCCGGAGGCCGAAGAGGAAACATTCGAGACCGCGGCGCCCGGTTCGTGGCTGCTCGGCAAGGTACCGTGGAGCACGGCCGAACACCGCATTCGTGCCGTGGCGGCCAGCAAATCGGCAGCGCAGGCGCTCGATATCGCCACCGGCACAGCCTGCCTCGTCATCGAGCGGCGGACCTGGAGCGGACGGGCGCCGGTCACGCATGTGCGGCTCACCTATCCCGGCGACCGCCACGAACTCGTTGCGCAGTTCGCGCCCAGCCCCATCGGCTAGTCGAAGGATCGGTTGTCCGCGGGCAACCGATGAAGCAGGCCCTCGATCGGCGCTTCCGCGCCGATTATCCTGCGGCGAGGCGCAGCTTCGGTGCCGGTTCGTTGCCGGAAAAAGCGAAGACCTCGATGGGTTCACCGATGCCCCTGACCGGGTAGGCGCCGAGATGCTCCATGCTCGAGGCGCAGCCGGCCAGCTCGACGAAGGCGCGCGACAACAGCACCGGGCGTTTGGTTTCCTTGGTCAGGCTCTCAAGCCTTGAGGCGATGTTGACGGCGGGGCCGATGACGGTGAAGTCGAGCCGGCGGCGCGAGCCGATATTGCCATACATCACGTCGCCGACATGCACGCCGATGCCGTAGCCGAGCGGCTCGCGACCTTTCGAGAGGTTGTCCTGGTTCAGGACGGCGATGGCTGCCTCCGCCTCCCGGATCGCCTGGAGCAGATTCTCCGCGGCGTCGGGGTTGCTTAGCGGAAAGATTGCCAGCAGCCCGTCACCCATGAATTTGAGGATCTCGCCGCCATGGCGCTCGATCGGTTCCGACATGGCGTCGAAATAGGCGTTCAGCAGTTCGATCACGTCGTCGCGCGGCCAGAGATCGGAAAGCTTTGTGAAATTGCGCAGGTCGCAGATCAGGATGGCGGCACCGACGGTGACGCCGCTGCCCCGTGTGGTGGCGCCGGCAAGGATCTGTTCGCTCGCGTGCGGGCCGACATAGGTTTCGAGCAGCGTTCGGACGAAACGGTTCTTCAGCCTGATTTCACTAACCAGCGCCAGCGCCGGCACGATCTTCGCGAGAAAGGCCAGATGTTCGTCTTCGAAGCCGCCCTTCCGGTCGCTGGCAAAGGTGACGATGTGGCGTTTGCCGAGCGTGTGCTCAAGCGGCCAGGCGATGTATTCGGTCAGGCCCTCGGCCCTGAGGTCAACATAGAGCGAGCTCTGTTCCTGCTCTTCCGTCAAGTCCTCGAGGTTGGTTCGAACCTCGGTGCCACCGTTATTGATCACGTAGAGCGGGCTGTTGAGGTAGAGAGCGGTGTTCTGGGTGCCATAGTCGTAGAGATCGATTTCGCCCTCGGCCAGCCCCTTGCGCCACAGGATGCGAGCGCCGAGCCATTGCGGATGGTTGATGCGGAAGTGCAACGTGGCGCGCGCAACCGGAATACCGGCGCCCTGCAGCCGTTCGCCCAACTCGACAAGGATATTGTCGATGAAGCGCTCGTTGCGCGTTTCGATGATCAGCCAGTCGAGCACGCCTTGGCGTCGAGCCGGAAAGCTGCCATCCTCGGGTGAAGGCGAGGGGGCCTCAGATGGGGTCTGCATTGCTGTTCTCCATGGCGCTCAAGCGGGTGAAGCCGCGTAAGCCGAACGATGTATCGCAGCAAATGTGGAGCATCGGCACCGCCTTGATAAGGGGCAACCTGAAAAGCTTTTGAGAAATCTGGGGCGGCATGCCGCCGCTTCTGTCAGACGATCGGGCGTGCCGGCGCGGCCGCAGGCCGGCTTCCGTCGATCAGCGGCAAGTGCAGGCGCACCCGCGTGCCACGCCATGGACCGGTGAGAATGTCGATACGGCCGCCGTGGAGCCGGGCGATCTCACGCGCGAGATTGAGCCCCAGCCCGGCGCCGGTGGAGCGCGGACGCAAGCGATAGAAAGGTTCGAAGACGCGATCGCGCTCCTCTACCGGAATGCCGGGGCCTTCGTCGTGGATTTCGAGCCCGCCGGCGGCATCGACCAGAACGGTGATCGTGCCGGCACCGCCGCCATGTTCGATGGCGTTGCGCAGAAGGTTGGCGACAGCCTGCTCGATCTGCCGCGGCCGCGCGCTGACCAGGGCGCCCGGCGCTTCGGCTTCGAATGCCAGCTCGTAGCCGGCTTCGAACGCAAGCGGTGCGAAGTCCGCTGCCATGACCCTCCCGAGAGAAACGAGGTCGACCACCTCGAGCGGGCCGCCGGCATGTTCGAGGACTTGCCGGTCGAGAAGCTGCTGGGCGAGATGCGACAGGCGCTCGATATCGAGCCTCAGGCGGGTGGTTTCGGGGTCTTCCTGCAGAAGCTCGGCGCGGGTCCGCAGGATCGCGATCGGGGTGCGCAATTCATGGGCCGCATCGGTCAGGAAGCGGTTGCGCTGGTCGTATCCCTCTCCCAGTCGCGCCAGGGCCCGGTTGAAGGCCCGCACCAAAGGGGCGATTTCGGTCGGCACTTCCTCGGTTTCGAGCTGCACGGCGCGGTTGTCGATGTCGATGCGCCCTGCCTGGTCGGCGGTCGAGACGAGGCTCGCGAGCGAACGGCGCACGACGGCCGGCGTCGTCAGCAGAGTGGAGACGCCCATGACCAAGACGATCGGCAAAAGGAAGCAGAGCACAACAAGCACGAGCGTCGGCATGACCTCCATCCACGCCGTCCTGCCGTCGAGGTCGCGCGCCATATCGACATTGATGCTGATCTGCACGTCCAACGGCTCATTGTCGCGGCGGGAGGAAACGGTCGCGGCGAGGATCTGGACCCGGCCGGCTTCGGTCTCGACATTGTGGAGGACAGCGTCCGGAAGCGTGCCGCCTTCTTCGAAAAGCAATTTCGCCCCCTCCACCCGTTGCAGCAGGTCGCCGCCGGCTTCTTCATAGGGGGCAGGGACGTTTCCGTAGCGCACGACCTGGCCGGCGGCGTCGCGGACGATGTACCAGAGATTGGGATAGGACTGGCGAAGCTCGCGCAGGTCCTCGGTCTCGTGCACGGCCAGCACGCCGTTCGCGTCGCGACCGACGGCGCGGTCGAGCACATCCAAGGCGGCTTCGTTGTCGACGAGCAACCGTGGCTGGGCGATGAACACGCCCAGGAAAAGCAGGCCGATGAAGACGAACAACGTGGCCGCCTGCAGGAGGATCAGCCGACGGACGAGGACCCATTGCAGCGAGCGCGGACGAACCTTGATCATGTCGTCGCGCGCAGGAGATAGCCGAGATTGCGGATCGCCCGGATTTCGACGCCGGCGCCGACGTCGTCTAGCTTGCGGCGCAGGCGCGAAAGATGGGAGTCGAGCGCGTTGGATTCGATCTCGTCTTCCATGGCGTAGACCGATTCTTCCAGCGTCGCCCTGAGCACGGTTCGGCCGGGCCGCCGCATCAGCGCTTCGAGCGCAAGCCGTTCCCGGCGCAGGAGGTCGAGAGGCTTGTCGTCGACGGCGGCCTCCCGGTGGCGGAAGTCGTAGATGAGCCGCCCGACCTTGGTCTGCTCCGATTTGAGCGTGACCGGACGGCGCGCAAGCGCGCGCAGCCGCGCCATCAGTTCCTCGACGGCAAAAGGCTTGGAAAGATAATCGTCGGCACCGGCATCGAGCCCGCTGACCCGGTCGTTGATCGATCCCAATGCCGTCAGCATCAGGATCGGCGCCTCGACGCCAAGGCTTCTGAGCTTCGGGATAAGATCCAGCCCCTCGCCATCCGGCACCCGGCGGTCAAGCACGACCACGTCATAGGGCCAGAGTTCGGCAACGGCCTCGGCGTCGGCGAGCGTCGAGACATGATCGACGATCACCTGGCGCCGCGCCAGGGCAGCCTTGAGGGCCGAGGCCATCTCCGGCTCGTCTTCCAGCAGCAAGATGCGCATGCCACTTTCCCTTCTGTGCCCGCATCTATGCGGGTCGCTGATCCGTCACGTCGACTGCCCGAGGCGTCACTCGCATTCCAGCTTCGGCTGGCGGAAGTTGGTGATGTACCAGCGGCCGTGCTGCATCCGGGCGTAGAAGCTATAGAAGCACTCCTGTTCCTCGACATAGCCCGGCGTCGAATACTCCTCGTAGCGCATTCCGCGCCGGGTGTCCCTGATTTCGCCGCTGGATGTGCCGGAGACGACATTCGTTGAGATCTTGCGCCTGATAGGCGCGCTCGTTCCAGCCGAGATCGAGAACATTGGTGGGCGGACCATAGTCGATGATGACGGATTCGACCGGCTGGCCGATATAGGTCTTCATCGTATCGGATGCACAGCCGGCCAGCAGGGCGGCGGTGGCGGCGAAGCAGGCGAGGGTGCAAAACCCCTTAATGGAGAGCATGACGGATCCCGGTTTTCCTGCAGCGCCAGTCGTCCACGGGACGCGCGAAGCCAGCAGTTGTCGTTGACGTGCCGCCCGTCCGGAACGACTGCGATCCGGAGCGATGCGACGGCTGACCGGGAGCTAAAGGGCCAAGATTACAGGGGCATTGCAGGGCCGGCGCAAAGCTGGCGAAAGCTGCGCCGACGAAGCCGGTGGCGGGGGCAACGGATGTCGTTACTGCCGAAGAAGCGCTGCATACTTCCTAGGCAGCGCGGTCTGTGTCACGTGTTTGCGCTACCTTGGGATCAGCCGCGTAAACCAGGCCCGGCTTGACGATCCACTCGCCCGTGCGAAGTGCCAGTACATCAAAGCCGCCGCTCACCAGGCGCGGTGCCACGCCGACGAAACGATAGACAAGGCCCTCTCCGTCGCGCACGGATTCCCGTATCGGACAACTGCCCAGAGAGCCGATAACGTCGCCCTCGAACGCGACATCCACCAGCATGAAATATTCCGTCGGCAGACGGCGGCTGGCTCTGGAGGAGAGTTTGAACCCGTTTGTGAATTTCATAGTCTTGCTCGTCTGTGACGCCTTCGGAACCGGACATGCCGGTACTGGCAAGCGTCTGCGCTGTTCTGTTGCTTTCGCGTCCGAAGCCGGGTGGGTTGCCGCCAACGCAAATCCGGCCGATCACAGGAAAGGTGAATGCTGCGGCACCGGGTGTTGCGGCGCGGCACGTCTCAAGCCATCCAAAAGCGGCACCAGCATGGCAGCATGCCTGAGGCAAAACGACCTACAGGCACATTGCCGCCCGCTGCTTCTATCGCGCGGATCGGCATAGGATTTCGCCTGGGAAGATGGGATGGGAAGATCAGAAAAGCATAAGGGGAGGGAGTGCAGTGCGCTTGGATGATTGCGCGCGACGCTAGCAGAGCATCGCGGTTTGAGCTGGACGCAACTCGCCGCCAAACAGCGGGCTGAGGGTCGGTTCGGAGAGCAGGAACCCTTGCACGTGCGTTGCCCCGGCGCCTTGCGCGGCCTCAAATTGTGCATAAGTTTCAACACCTTCGACCACAACGACGGGAGCGACGCAGGACGCCAGACCCACCATGTGCAGAAGGAACCGCTCCGCGTCGGGACGTCCGAGCCGCAGGAAGAAGCCGTCGATCTTCACGATGTCGACGGGCAGGGACAAAAGTGCCTCCGGCGTCGAAAATCCCGTTCCGAAGTCATCGACGGCGACCCGATATCCAAGCTCTCGTACGCTTCGAACGAAACACCCGGCCGTCGGGAGCGCTGAGATCGGCAGGCTTTCGGCGAGTTCGAGCACGAGGCGCGATGCCAGCCCCCGATGGGTCGACAGCAGATCCAGGAGCAGCGTCCGGTTACGTTCATCGCAGATGCTTCCGACCGAGATGTTGCAGCCGAGGTCGCCGGTTGGATGATGCGCCAACCAGTCGAAGGCGAGCGTGAGCATGTGCCTGTCCAGCGCAGCAATGCGGCCGGCCGCCTCCAGATAGCGTATGAACTCGCTGGCGGTCATGACCTCGCCGTCGGGTCGGATGATCCTTCCCAGACACTCCGAATAGAGCACGGTGCCGACATCGGCGACGGCATTGACGTGTTGAAGTGAAAACCCGACGCGCCCTTCTTTTGCTGCGTGGTCGAAGATTTCCACAACACGGTCAAACATTTAAACTCCATTGGCTTGGACGCGGGTCCGGATGCAGCCACCGGCTCACCAAGTGAGCCGGTGGCCAGTTCCTCGTTATTGGGCGGTCTCCGGCTCCGGTTCGACAACAACCACCGTCTGCGGCGGCAGCGTGCCGCGGATTTCGTCGATCTTGCCAACGGCGGGGCCGACCCCGAGAATCCCCTTGGCTTCGTCGACCATGTCGTCGGTTACCACGCCATCCTTGGTGAAGCCCGCTAGCGCCTGGCGCAGCGCTTCGTCGCTCAGCGCAGGATCGGCTGGGATGGCGTCGACGCCATTTTCCGCCTCGAACTGCGCATAGGCGATTGCGTAAGCGGAAACGGCCGCCATCTTCGGATCGTTTGAATTGAGATAGGCGTGGTAGTTGCGGTTGAGCGAGTTGAACCCTCGCTTAGACCCGGGCGCCACAACGGGATCGACTACCGGATCGACCACCGGGTCCGATGCAACCACGACCGATTTGGCGGGTTTCTCGGCTTTTGCCGATTTGGCTGCCTTGGTCGCCTTGGTCTTGCTGCCGGAGGTCCCGGATTTGTGCTGCGATTTTCCACTGGACTTGCCAGTGCTCGTTTCCTTGCTTCCGCGGGAAGTGTCGGATTTGCTGTGGCCGGAACCGCCACCGTGGCTCCCGCCATTGCCACCACCGTTGCCCCCGCCGTTACCGCCGCCGCCACCATTGCCACCACCGCCGCCATTGCCGCCTTTGGCGTAGGCGGAATCGATCAGGCTCAGGGAACCGGCAGCCATTGGCGCGACTGCCAGCGTCAGCGCCATGATGCTCCGGGCGATCAGCTTCGTCACAGGCATAGAAATCTCCTCATTTCCAACTGGTCGTTCTCATTTGCTTACGGATCGAGACACGACGTTCGATGTGAAGACGATATCTGCGCCTCTGAGACGGCGCCATCGGCCCCCGACCATTGCCTTTTCGCCTAGGACCTAGGTCCTATTCCGCAGCATCAAAGGTCCGAACAGTTCGGTCGCGATGGCTGCGCCATTGACCCTGTCATGAGAGTGGTTAGGTTGGCGCGGCCTTGCTACAATCGTCGCGCCGCACGAGCCGGCGGCCCGATCCGAGAGACCTGGTGCGCGTCCAACAGCTTATCACCCGCTGGAATTCTCAATCTCTAGCCACCCAGTTCCTGCTGATCGGAGGAGCGGTCGCCGCTTGTGCGATGGTTCTGGTCGGCGCCTTCGTATCGAACAGGATCGAAGACGCAGTCACCCGGAATTCCGCCGCAACGACGGCGCTTTACGTCGACAGCGTGATCGCGCCGTTGCTGCCCGATATGCAGACGAATGAAGTGCTCGACGAAACGGTTGCCCGTGCGCTGGACGAGACCCTTGGCCAGGGCGCGCTCGGCGAACGCCTCCTCTCGTTCCGCCTTTGGCGTGCCGATGGCACGCTTCTCTATTCGAGTGACCAGGCGGCCGTCGGCACCAAGGTGGAGCCAAGCGAGGAACTTCAGACGGCATTTTCAGGCAAAATGGTCGCCCGCTTCGACCAGGCCGGGGATGGGACGGCGGACAGGGCCACGGCCGAGCCGGCGCTTGCCATCTACAATCCGGTGCTCCAACCCTGGTCCGGCCAGGTGGTGGCCGTGTCGGAATTTCACGAGGTGGCCAATGATTTCGAACAAAGCCTCAATCAGGCGCGTGCACACACCTGGTTGGCGGTCGCAGCCTTCACGCTTGCCTTCTTCGTCGTGCTGTCGGCGATCGTGCTTCGGGGCAGCAAGACGATCGAGAGCCAGCGGCATGCGCTCGCCCAGCGCGTCGACGAGCTTTCGGCATCGCTGGCGCAGAACGAAACGTTGCGCGGCCGGCTGCAGCGCGCGTCGCAGCGCGCCACCGCATTGAACGAAAGCTATCTGAGGCGCATCGGCGCGGACCTGCATGATGGCCCCGCCCAACTCGTCGCCTATGCTTCGCTAAGACTGGGCAGCGAGACCTTGAAGCGCGACGCGACGCCGGCGGCCACCCGTGCGCGCGAGATCGGCGCGATCAAGGCGAGCCTCGACGAGGCGATGCAGGAGATCCGCACAATCTGCGGCGGCCTGGTCCTGCCGCAGATCGAGACGGCCGGACTGGCAGAGATCCTGCAGCGTTGCGTGAAGGCCCATCAGCAGCGCACAGGGGCGGCGGTCGAGCTCGCCCTGGCCGATCCGCCGGACCGTCTGTCGCAGGCGGCAAAGATCTGCATCTACCGCTTCGTGCAGGAAACCCTCAACAACGGCTACCGGCATGCCGGCGGCGTGAGGCAGCAGGTATCGCAACGAACAGTCGGCGACCGTGTCACCATCGAGGTCGCCGACGGCGGACCCGGATTTGATCCGGACAAAGTTCCGCCCACAAGTCTTGGTCTTGCCGGCCTGCGCGAACGGATCGAAAGTCTCGGCGGAACGTTTGAGCTCATCATCGAGCCGACCGGCACCACCGTTCGCATGACGACAAGCGTCAAGGAGATCTGACAATCATGACGTCAAGGATACGCGTTGCCGTGGTCGACGACCACCCTCTGTTTCGCGAAGGCGTGACCCGGAGCCTGTCGGAGATCGAGGGGTTTGAGATCGTCGCCGAGGGCAGTTCGAAGGACGACGCGACCGGGATCGCGCAAAGCCTCGGACCGGATGTGATGCTCATGGATATCTCCATGCCGGGCGGCGGGCTGGAGGCGATACCGGCGATCCTGGAGGTCGCTCCGTCGCAGAAGATCATCATGCTCACGGTTTCCGAAGACGGAGATGACGTGACCACGGCGCTCGACCGGGGTGCCACCGGCTATGTGCTGAAGGGCGTCGGCGCCTCGGCGCTCGCCGAGGTCATTCGCACTGTCGCTTCGGGCGAGCGTTACGTGGCGCCGACCCTGTCGGCCAAGCTTTTGTCGACGAAGGGCCCGGCTCAGCCTGGAAAATCCGGTCTGGTCGCAACCCTGACGCCCCGCGAGAAAGAGGTTCTGCACCTGGTAGCGGCCGGCATGAGCAACAAGCATGTTGCCATCGAGCTGGACCTGCAGGAAAAGACCGTGAAGCATCACATGACGCAGATCATGACGAAGCTGGGGGTCGCCAACCGCACCGAAGCGGCAATGGTTCTGCGCGACGCGCGCGAGCTTTAGTCTCTGAGACCGACCGATACCGTCGCACCGCCGACGCTGATCGGCGGCGCGTGCTAATGCGCCAGGGTCTCCATGCGCTGCTTGTCGGCTGATGTCGCGCGCCGGTTGATGATCGTCCGTCCGCGGGCATCCTTCATGATGTAGCGCCCCTTCCTGACTTGCTCGGTTATGCCGCCCTTGTGACGGATACCGGTTTCGCCATCGTCGGTGGCGTCTTCATTTGCACGGGAGGCCTTGGAGTTTCCGCCGGAACGGTTTTCGTTGGAATTCCCGTTTCCATTGCCGTTGCCACCGCCATTGCCGTTATTGCCGCCGCCGTTCCCGTTCCCTCCGCCATTACCACCACTATTTCCACCGCCGTTGCCGCCGCCACTATTGCCGTTCTTGGCGAGGGCGACCGTCTCGGTCATCGACAGACCTGCGCGGGTCAGATCGAGCTTGTAGGGAAGGGTCGTCACCAACAGGACTGCGGGCCAGAAGAATGCAGCAAGAAAAATCCGGCGATTGGGCATTTCAGTCCTCTGGCGATGTCGCGGCACAGGGTGGGCACGCTCCGGCGGATACCGGCAAGCTCGACTTTGCTCATGGCCGGCATGGCCAGTCAACGCGCGTCTGCGCTGGTTACGCTTTCCCAGACCTTTCCCCGGCGACGGCCGGACAATCGTCGGATTCCCTTAGGACCAAAGTCGGGTTCAATGCGTCGTCGTTTGGCGGCTGTGGCCTGCGCTCTTGCCGAGCAGCGACCGTGGCGTGACGGGTAGTCAGGCGATGGCGCGATTGAAATTGTCATGCACGCCGTTGCATCGTTTCATTTGGCCATATTCTCGACACCGAGATCGTTGACGTCTCCGGCAGGCTGGGACCACCCGGCGCTCATCGAGCGCCCGCTCCTGCGCCTCTTCGGAGGCCCGGGGGCGGGCGTTTTGCGCCTTTTGAAAGATCAACACTTGTCACACGACAAATCGACCGGGCACGTCAAGAAACGCATCGTGCTGCATTTTCCGGGCTTCGAGCCGCTGGATGCCGTCAAGCATCAGGCGCGCTACAAGCGATCGGCGGTCAAGACGGCGAGACTTCAGGATTTCGATGTTCAGGTCGGGCAGGTGGAGAGCGAGGGACCCGGCCGCTATTTCGACGTGGATAGCCAGGGCGCCGACTGGCAGACGGCCAGCCGCGTCTACATCTTCGATCACGACGAGATCGTCCGACGCCTGAATGGCCGGGGCACGCTGCATCGAATGGTCGCGGGCTACCTGAGCGCCCTGCGAGTCGTCTGGGAAGGCGGCGCATTCGGCTACTTCCGGCATGCCTGGCGGTTCGGCCTGTTCTTTCTCTTTCCGTTCCTGCTGGTGGCAATTGGCGTCGCGGGGAGCGTGTTGATCGGCACCGCCCCCTACTGGCTTGCGCTTGAATCATCGCTTCTCGTCCTGAGCGCGATCGTCGCCTACCTGGTCTTTTTCAAGCTGTTTCTCCCCTGGTCGGAGCGGTGGCATACCCTGCATCTCTTTTCTGACTGGGAGCTGGCGGTTGCCGTTGCGCGTCTGGAAAAACCATATTTAAAGCAATGGGTTGAAGACAGCCTGGCATCCGTGCGGGCCGCGCTCAACGAACCGGCCGACGAGTACGTCATCAGCTCTCACAGCATGGGCTCCAGCATCGCCACCCAGGTGATCGGCGCCCTGGTGGAGCGGGAGCCAGGCCTCTTTGCCGGAAAACGCATCGTCTTCGTCACGCTCGGCGGCGCGATCCTGCAGTGTGCGCTGCTGCGCTCAGCCGAAGTGTTGCGCGCGCGCGTCGGCGCCATCGCCCGGGTGAAGGATATCTTCTGGTTCGACGTCCAGTGCCTGACCGACGCGATCAATTTCTACAGATGCCAGGTGGTGGCGCTTGCCGGACACGGCGATGCGCCTCAGCCGCCCATCGTTTTCATCCGGCTCAAGCATATGCTGTCACCGGAGCGCTATGGCCGGATCAAGCGCGACTTCCTGCGTGTGCACCGCCAATACGTGCTCGATGCCGACGTTCGCGCGCCCTTCGATTTTACGATGATGACGGCCGGGCCGCTCCCGGCCGCCTCATTCGCCAACGCGGCCTGAAGGCAAACAGTCCTGTCGGGGCAGGGCTGTTGCTTGCCGCTCACGTACTCAGCACCGAGAGACCGCTCTCCCGGTCGAACAGGTGCAAGCCGTTTGGCTCGATTGTGAAGGATACCGCTTCCCCCGGCCTGGGGCAGCCGCTGGCCTTGACCAGTGCGCCAATTTCCTTGCCGGCAAACAGAAAGGTCACGAGCGCGTCGTTACCATGAAACTCGACCAGGTCGGCGATGCCCTCGACACGATTGAGCCCGCTTTCCGCCGGCGCCAGGTCGGCGGGACGTATGCCCAGCACCAGCGTCTGGCCATGGCGAAGCGTGAACCTGTCGTCCGAGATCGCGAAGCTGCCGCCCGCACTGCGCAACAGCCAGCTGCCTTCGGTCTTTTCGGCCGTCACGTCGATGAAATTCATGTTGGGTGTGCCGATAAAGCCGGCGACGAAGAGCGTGCGCGGGCGTTCGTATATCTCGGCGGGCGTTCCGACCTGCTCGATCGCGCCACCCTTCATCAGGACGATCCGGTCGGCAAGTGTCATCGCCTCCAACTGGTCGTGGGTCACATAGATCGTCGTGGTCTTCAGCTTCTGGTGCAGCCGGGCGATCTCGACCCGCATGTGATTGCGCAGCTTCGCGTCGAGATTGGAGAGCGGCTCGTCAAAGAGGAAGACCCGCGGCGTCTTGATCATCGCGCGGGCGATAGCGACGCGCTGCTGCTGCCCGCCGGACAGCTCGGTCGGCTTGCGGGCGAGATAGGGCTCGAGGCCGAGCGTTCCCGAAACAGCGCGAATCCGCGTATCGATCTCCGCCTTCGGCACCTTCATGCGCTTCAGTCCGAAAGCGATGTTGTCGTAGATCGTCATGTGTGGGTAGAGCGCATAGTTCTGGAAGACCATGGCAACGCCGCGGTCGCGAGGCGGCAGGTCGTTGACCGCCCGCCCGCCGATCGAGACGATGCCGCCGGATATGTCTTCGAGACCGGCAATCATGCGCAGCAGCGTGGACTTGCCGCAGCCGGATGGACCGAGAAACACGATGAATTCATGATCGGCGACATCGAGGTTGAAATCCTTGATGACATCAACGGCGCCGTATTGCTTGTCGACATTGGAGCAGACGATGTTCGCCATGGCTCAATCCTTCCCACTGTCCATGTGGATCTGTAGTTTGATATCAGTCGGTCGGGCGGATGCGGCCCGCTCGAATGCCCTGATGCTGTCTTCGAAGCGGAAGGTTTCAGTGATCAGCGGCTTCAGATCGACCTTGCCGGACGCGATCAATTGCAGGGCGCGGTCGAAGATGTTGGCGTAACGAAACACCGTTTCGATCCGGACTTCCTTGGAGATTGCGCCCGGAACGTCGAATTGTACCGGTTCGACCGGCAGGCCCACCAGAACCACGGCACCGCCCGGGCGGACCAGATCGAATATCCCGGAAAAGGCCTTGGCGCTGCCGCTCGCCTCGAAGACGAGATCGGCGCCCCAGCCGCCGGTTTCCGCGGCGATGACATCGGCAAAAGGCCGCTCGGCGATGTTGACCGGGATGATGCCCGGATACTGAGCGGCGATCGCCAGCTTCTCCGCGCTGAAATCGGAGATGAAGACACGGCTGCAGCCACCGGCAAGGGCTGCGAGCGCCACCATGATGCCGATCGGCCCGCAGCCGATCACCGCGGCGACATCGCCCGGTGCAATCCGCGCGCGGGCGGCTGCCTGCATGCCGATGGCGAACGGTTCGACCATCGCGCCTTCGGCAAAGGAGATGTTGTCGGGAAGCTTGTAGGTGAAGGCGGCGGGATGGACTGCGAAGGGAGCGAGCACGCCATGAACCGGCGGCGTTGCCCAGAACCGCACCTTGGGATCGACATTGTAGATGCCGAGCTTGGAAGCCCGGGAGGTCAGTTCTGGAACACCCGGCTCCATGCAGACCCGGTCGCCGACGTCGAGCGTTTCGACATTGCTTCCGACCGCGACGACGGTGCCGGCCGCCTCATGACCGAGCACCATCGGTTCGCGCACCACATAGGGGCCGATGGCGCCGTGGGTGTAGTAGTGCACGTCGCTGCCGCAGACGCCGACCGTGTCGATGGCGATCTTGACATCATCGGGACCAAGTTCCAGCGGGAGATCGATCTCCCGGATTGCGAGCTTGCCTTTTTGCTCGAGGACCAACGCTTGCATGAAGGATTTCCTTGTTTTTCCAGTCTTGGGATTCATTGGGTCTTGCGCTTGAAGGCGCTGTTGAGCATGCCACTTAGAACCCCGATGAAGAGCAGCGGCGGGATGGAGAGCAGCACGACGGAGGCGTTGAGGATGCCCCAGGGCACGTCGCGACCGAGTTGCGTCAGCTCCGAGGCGACGATCGGCAACGTCTTGGCGTCGGACGTCGTCAGCATCAGCGCAATCAGGAATTCGTTCCAGACGAGCACGAAGGCAAAGGCGACAGCTCCGATCAGCGACCGAAGGGCAATCGGCAGCGCGATAAGGAAGAAGATCGCATAAGGACCGTAGCCATCGACGCGGGCAGCCTCCTCGACTTCCTTCGGCACCCGCGCAAAGGCCGGGACGCTCAGCCAGATGATGGTCGCGAGCGTCAGCAGCGAATAGGTGACGATCATCGACAGGCGGGTGTCATAGAGGCCGAAATCGAGCCAGATCACCATCAGCGGAATGGCGATCGCGACCGGCGGCAGGAAGCGCAGCGACAGAACGAAGAACTGAATGTCGCGGGACCAGCGGTTGGGATAGCGCGCGATCGCATAGGCGGCGGGCAGGCCGAGAGCGGCACCGATCAGCACCGCAGCGCCCGATATCAGCAGCGAATTGACGAGGCCGGCAAAGACGCTTTCGCGGCCGAGCACATAGGCGAAGTTGTCGAGCGTCGGCTCGAAGAAGAAGAGCGGGGTCGGTGTCACGATGTCGACCCGGTTCTTGAAGGCATTGAGCGCGGTCCAGAACATTGGAAACACGGCAGAGAAGGCGGCGGCGGCAAGGATGAGCCGGCCAATGAAGCGGCCAAGGGCGTGGGCGGTCATCACTGAACCCTCTTCCAGATGAAGGTGAAGGCGATCGAGGTGGCGATCATCATCAGAACCGCCATGCTGGAGGCGTAGGAAATCCGGCCGGACTCGATGAAGCCTTGCGAGAAGGCGTACATGTCGAGCGTTTCGGTCGCGATGCCGGGGCCGCCGCGGGTCATTACGTAGATCAGGTCGAAGGCGCGCAGCGACTCGATCATCTTGACGAAGGCAAGCGAGATCAGCGGCGCCGTCAGCATCGGCAGCGCGATGAAGGCGTAAATCTCCCAGGTGCGGGCGTGGTCCAGCCGTGCCGCTTCGAATGGCTGGGGCGGCAGCGTTTCCAGGAGCTTCAGCACGATGACGGCGAAGAACAGGCCCCATTGCCAGACATCGACCAATGCGACTGTCGCAAGTGCAGTCGCCGGATTGGACAGGAGATCGAGTGGCTGACCGGTGATTGCCTTGTAGGGATAGGTGGCGATGCCATAGAGCGGATGGAAGGCGAACTTCCAGACGAAGGCGGCCGAAACGCGTGGCAGGATCACCGGTACCAGAAACAGGAGCGCCAGCAGGTTGCGCGTGCGCGGCGAGACGCATTCGAACAGCAGGATGCCAAGGCCGACGGCGATGGCGAGCGTTATACCGACGGTCACGGCTTCCCAGGTCAGGGAGACGCCGATCGCATTGATGAAGCGGCGGTCCGAGAAAAGGTCGATATAGTTGGCGAAACCGACGAAGCTGCCGTCCGGACGGCTGAGTTCCCGGTTTTGGGACGATATGTAGATCGCATAGGCCGTCGGCACGAGGGCGAGAACGGCAAGGATGCCCATGGCCGGGGTGAGGAACACCGCCGGCAGGCTGTTTTTCTGCTTCATGTGATCAGTCCTACGGCTGGGCTTTGAACGCCCCCGATGGTGCGGGCCACCGGCGGCTTTGCCGGCCGATGGCCCTTGGGAGGAACCGGCTTACTGGCTGCGGGCAACCAGGTCTTTGGCGAAGCCGTCGAGTTCGTCGAGGCCTTCCTTGATGTCGGTGCGCGTTCCGGTGATCAGCTCCTCGAGGATGATGCCCCAGCGGTCGCCAAGATCAGGCCATTGCGGGTTCTGCCAGAAGTTGACGGCGGTGACCTTGCCGGTATCAGCAAGCGCCTGGCCGAGATCGGGGCCGTAGAGCTCGGCGAATTTCGGGCTGGTCATGATGCTGGTGCGATTGAGTTCGCTGAACTGTCCGGCTTCGAGCCGCCGGGCCTCGTTTTCCTTCGAGGTCGCCCAAGCTACGAACAGACCGGCGCAGGCCTTGGAGGCCTCATCCTTGTTGGCCTTCATGCCGATTGCCAGACCATGGCCGTAGCCGCCGCCCGTCAACGGTGCCGGAGGCGGCAGGTAGCCGACCTTGCCGGCCACCTTCGAGGACTTCGGATCGATCGCCATGCCGACGAGCGGGGTGGATTCGATCAGCATCGCCACCTGGCCGGAGGTAAAAGCACCAACCGCCTCGTCCCAGCCGCCGGTCTGGCTGCCCGGTGCCGAGTACTTGAAGAGTTCGAGATAGGTCTCGGTCGCCTTGACCGCCTGTTCGCCGTCAAAGACCGGCGTCTTGCCGTCGAACCAGTTGCCGCCGAAGCCCTTGAAGAAGGGCATCCAGCGCCAGACATTGGCGCCCGAGCCGCGCTGGCCGCGAAGGGCTGTGCCGTAGATACCCTGGTCGGGCTGATTGAGCTTCTTCACTGCGGCAACATATTCGTCGAGCGTCTTCGGCGGCGTAATGCCGGCCGCCTCGAGCAAGTCCTTGCGGTAGACCATGAGGTCCCCGCCGCCAGTGACCGGCGCAAACCAGACCTTGCCGTCATAGGTCGCGACCTTCTGGCGGCCCGGATCGAAATCGGCGTAGTCGTAGTCATCAGGATAATAGTCCATCAGCGGCGCGACCCAGCCGGCCGACGCAAATAGCGCCACATTTGCCTCGTCGATGTAATAGACGTTGTACTTGCCGATGGTCGAGGCGTCCGCCTTGGTCTTGGCGCGGCGGTCGTTTTCGTTGAGATAGTCGATCTCAAAGGATGCGCCGCCCGAGAGCTTCTCGAATTCGGACTTGTAGTCTTCGAGCAGCGTCAGGCCGTCGCGCGGCTGGGCGAGCACCTTGATCGTGCCGGAGCATTCGGCAGCGACCGCAACAGTCGTCAGGCCTGTGGAAAGAAGGCATGCGAAGGCGATGCTCGAAACGAGCGTTTTGGCTTTTTTCATTGTGAAAAGACCTCCCCAGGTCTGCGATGCGCGCCGGATACTCCTCAGATCCAGTGCGTTTTCCTCATAGCGAACCGTTTCGCTGGGTTCGATGATAGGCCTTACGCTCTGCCGAACTAGCGTGCGCGATGCGGCAATTCTGTACTTTCTTGCAGAAAACTTCCAGATGCCAGCCGTTTGCAGCGCAGCAAACGCAAGGATTCATCGCCTGGGTGGGTGAAACGCGCCTAAGAACGGGAAGTACGACGCTGGCCTGTCAGCCGCCTGTAGGCCGAAGGCGTCATCTTGTGCTGGCGCAGGAAGGTGCGATTGAAATTGGAGATGTTGAGGTAGCCGACCTCGAAGCAGATGTCGGTGATCGGGACGTCGGTTTCGGCAAGCAGCTTGCACGCCTGCCAGATGCGCAGCTTGTTGACGTGGTCGGTAAAGGTGTTGCCGGTATTCTTCTTGAAGAAACGGGAAAAGGCCGTTTCGCTCATGCCGGCCTGCCGGGCAAGATCGGCAAGATGAATGTCGGTGGCGATGTTCTCGTAGATGAAGGCCAGAGCGCCGCGCAGCACGTCAAGCGATTGTTGGTCGAGTTCTGGCGCGAATTCCGGCGAGGAGAGCAACTCGTATTCTTCGGTGTTGACCAGCAGATCGAGCAGCTGGATGAACAGCGAGAAGCGCGAGAGCCCTTTCAGGCTGCCCATACGTTCGATCAGATCGGCGCCCTTGGCGCGGGCTTCGCCATGAAACACCAGGCCGCGCTCGGCGCGGGCGAAGAAGGCCTCAAGCTCGGCAAATTCCGGTAGGGCGTCGGTGATCTCGCGCATGCGATCCGGGTGGAACTGCATGACGATGTCACGGCCTTCGATAATCTCATCGGGTTCGGTAACCGTTACCCAGTCATGCGGCAGGTTGCTGCCGATGACGGTGAGATAACCCGGACCGAACTGGCCGATATGATCACCGACGAAGGCAAGGCCCGAGGCCTTGCGGATGAGATGGATTTCGATCTCCGGATGGAAGTTCCAGACGTTCCGTTCCCAGGGATAGTTGTCGAGACGCCATAGGAACGTCTCGTTGACGCCGGTGACGATGTGCTCGAAGGTCGGCGGGTTGGTTGCCAGCGAAGCGGGCTTTGCCGGCGCGCGTTTTGGGCCCCGCGCCGTACTCATCGCCTGACCCTCCTTCGCGTCGTGTCGATCGGTCGTCTCCTTTGGAGAAGGAGCGGCTGGCTATTGCACCCAAGCCGCCCCGTTTTCCGGACTATGTCAGGCGCGTTCGGCCCAGATCTTGGCGAGCTCGACCAGCGTCTTTACGCTGCGCTCCATGTCCTGGCGGCTGACCCATTCGAGCGGCGAATGGAAGGCGTGGCCGCCGGCGAAGAGGTTGGCCGAAGGCAGACCCATGAAGGAGAGCCGCGAACCGTCGGTGCCGCCGCGGATGCTGCCGCGCACCGGCTGCATGCCGGCCCGGCGGATCGCCTCGATGGCGTTTTCGACGATCTCCGGATGGCGGTCGAGGATGGCCTTCATGTTGCGGTACTGCTGCTTGACCTCGAAACTGTAGGTGGAGCCCGGATAGGCCTTCATCACGTCCTTGACGATGCCTTCGAGCATGGCTTCCTTCGAGGCAAGGCCCGCCTCGTCGAAGTCGCGCACGATGAGGCCGAGCTGCGCCCTGTCCATCGAGCCGGTCACGCCGGTCGGATGCACGAAGCCGTCGCGGCCCTCGGTGCCCTCGGCCGAAACCTCCCGCGGCAGCCGGCTAATGATGTTGCCGGCGATCTTGATGGCGTTCTCCATCTTGTCCTTGGCAAAGCCCGGGTGGATGGCGACGCCATGAATGACGATCTCGACGCCATCGGCGGAAAAGGTCTCGTCCTCGATATGGCCGGCGGTTTCGCCATCGACCGTATAGCAGAATTGGGCCCCAAGCTTCTTCAAGTCGACCTTGTCGACGCCGCGGCCGATCTCTTCGTCGGTGGTGAAGAGCAGCTTGATCGTGCCGTGCTTGATTTCGGGATTGTCGACGAGAACTTGAGCGGCCGCGACGATCTCGGCAAGCCCGGCCTTGTCGTCGGCGCCGAGCAGAGTCGTGCCGTCGGTCGTGACGATGTCATTGCCGATCTGGTCGTTGAGAACCGGGTGGTCGGCGACGCGGATCACCTGCTGCGGATCTCCCGTGAGCCGGATATCGCCGCCCTGGTAGTTGCTGACGATCTGCGGCTTGACGTTCGTGCCGGTGAAATCCGGCGCCGTGTCCATGTGCGAGCACCAGCAGATGACCGGCACCGGCTTGTCCACGTTCGAAGGAATGGTGGCATAGACGTAGCCGTTTTCATCGAGATGGGCGTCGGCAAGGCCAATCGTCAGCAGTTCCTCGACGAGCACGCGACCGAGGTTCTTCTGCTTTTCCGTCGACGGCTGCGTCTTCGACTTGGCGTCGGACTGGGTGTCGATGACGACATAACGAAGGAAGCGGTCGAGAACGGTATCGGTCATGGCGGGAATCCAATGCTGGTGGGCGTCAGACCGCTATACCCCCAGACAGAGACGAGGGAAAGTCGTGACCGCCCAACGCATGCGGTTGGTGGTGGCCCGACTGGCTCCTCCGGTCGCGGCGCAGACGATGCCGATCAGTAGATTTTTCCAGCCGTCGTCTCGGTCTCGCCTCTGGTACCCTTGAACTCCGCTGCCAGCTTCGACGTGGCGCCGACCAGCAGGCCGACATCGTTGCCGACCGCCACAAAGGTCGCGCCGAGTTCTAGGTAGCGGCGGGCAAGGGCCTGATCGGAGGTCAGGATACCGGCCGCCTTGCCGTGCGACTGGATGCGAAGGAGCGCCGCCTCGACTGCTTGCTGTACCTCCGGCGCACCGGGCTTGCCGAGAAAGCCCATGTCTGCGGCAAGATCGGCCGGGCCGATGAAGACACCGTCGACGCCGTCGGTGGTCGTGATCTCGTCGAGGGCGGCAAGGCCGGCGCGGCTTTCGATCTGCACGAGCAGGCAGACCTCGTCATTGGCGGTCTGCAGATAGTCGGGAATACGGTTGAAGGCCGATGCCCGGGCAAGGGCGGCACCGACTCCACGCACGCCATGGGGCGGATAACGCACGGCGCGCACCAGGGCGCGGGCCTGTTCGTCGCTTTCAACCATCGGCACCAGCAGCGTCTGCGCGCCGATGTCGAGGATCTGCTTGATCATCCAGGTCTCGCCGATCGGCGGCCGGACGATGGCGTGGCTTGGCGATGCGGCGAGTGCCTGGAGCTGTGCTGCCAGAAGCGGCACGTCGTTCGGCGCATGCTCGGCGTCAAGCAGCAGCCAGTCGAACCCGGCGCCGCCGCAGATCTCGGCCGTATAGGGATTGGCGAGCGCCAGCCAGAGGCCGATCTGCGGGCGCTTGTCAGTGAGGGCCTGTTTGAACGTATTGCGCGGAGCGGGCATGGTCGGTCCTATTCGAAGAAGCAGCTGACGGTGCCGGACGGGCCGAAGTCGGCGACGATGGTGTCGCCATGGCGCGCCTCGACCGGGCGGATGAAGGAGCCGGCAAGCACGATCTGGCCGGCCTCGATACGGTCGCCGTAGAGCGCCAGGCGATTGGCGAGCCAGGCGATGCCGCGGGCCGGGTGGTTGAGCACGCCGGCGCCCAGTCCTGTCTCTTCGACCTCGGCATTGCGCGAGACGATCGCGCCCATCCAGCGCATGTCGATCGCATCGGGCCGCATCTGTCTTCCGCCAAGCACGATGCCGGCATTGGCGGCGTTGTCGGAGATGGTATCGACGATCGTGCGCGCCTTCTTCGTTTCCGGATCGACGCGCAGGATCCGCGTATCGAGGATTTCGAGCGCCGGCGTCACGTAATCGGTGGCGTTCAACACGTCGAAGACGGTGACATTGGGGCCGGAAAGCGGCGCCTTCATCACGAAGGCGATCTCGGCCTCGATGCGCGGCTGAATGAAACGATTGCCCGGAATGCGCGCGCCGTCCTCAAACAGCATGTCATCGAAGAGCACGCCGGAATCGGGGATGTCGATGTTGAGCGCATATTGCATCGCCTTCGAGGTCAAGCCGATCTTCCAGCCGATCACCCGGAGTCCAGCGGCGATCTTCTTCTTCACCCAGGCGGCCTGCACCGCATAGGCGTCGTCCATGGTCATGTCGGGATGCTGGAGCGACAGCAGTCCGGTCTGGACGCGCTCGCGTTCGGCGATGTCGAGTGCCGTCGCGGCTGCCTCGATCTGGTTCTTGTCGAGCATGGGTCAGGCCTCGTCGGCAACTGGGTTGATGAGCGTGCCGATGCCTTGGGCCTCGACCTCGACGATGTCGCCAGGCTTCAGCCAGATTGGCGGATCGAAACGGGCACCGGCGCCAGTCGGCGTGCCGGTGACGATGACGTCGCCGGGCACCAGCGTCGTGAAGGTAGAGACGTAATTGATGATCTTGCGGAAGGAGAAGATCATCCGGCTGGTGCGGTCTTGCTGGCGAACCTCGCCGTTCACGCGGGTTTCCAGCTTGATGTCGGCAAGCTGGGCCTCGTCGGTGAATGGCACCAGCCAAGGACCGATCGAGCCGGTGCGGTCGAAGTTCTTGCCCTGGGTGACGTTGAACTTGGCATGGCGCACCCAGTCGCGGATCGTGCCTTCGTTTGAGAGCGAAAGCGCGGCGACGTGGTCGAGCGCCGTCGCCTCGGGGATACGACGACCGCCCTTGCCGATGACGATGACGATCTCGCCTTCATAATCGAGCTGCGGACTTTCCGGCGGGCGGATCAGTGGTTGACTGTGGCCGGTAAACGAGCGCGGGAAGCGGATGAACAGCGACGGGTTGGCGGGCGCCGCCTGCCCGTCCTTGTATTCCTCATTGCGGTCCGGAAAATTGACGCCGACGCAAATGATCTTTTCCGGTGCCGGCACCGGGATTTCATAGCGGATGTCATCGAGCGAAATGTCCGCCGGCAGTCCGGCCGCTTCGTCGGCAAGCCGGGTAAGGGCACCGGCTTCGATCACCTCGCGCAGCGTCGGAAAGGTCGATCCATATCGTGTGCTAAGGTCGATCAATCCATTGCCGGAAACGAGGCCGTAGCCCCGCCTGTTTCCGGCCGAAAAGGTGACGAAACGGGGAGGTGTCATCGGGAAGCCTTCGTTTTTTCGTGTTGTCCGTCGAGCGCGGCGGCGACCTCGACAATGACCTCGAACGCCGTCTCGGCATCCTCTTGCGTCATGTCGAACTGGCCCGCCTGGAAACGGATCGCCACGCGACCATCGACGCGCGTCTGGGTCAGGTAGATGCGGCCGTCATCGTTGATCGCGTTGACCAAAGCGATGGTGTGGGCGTCCGGATCCCCTTCGCTCAGATGGCGGAACGAAAACAGCGACAGCATCGGTGCGGTCACGATCTCGAATTCCCGGTGCTCGGCCAGCCGCTCCGCCAGTTGCCGGGACCAGCGCACGTGGTTGCGGATCATCGTCTGCAGGCCTTCGAGACCATGGAAGCGCAGCAGGAACCAAAGTTTCAGAGCTCGGAAACGCCGGCCGAGCGGGATCGTCCATTCGGAATAATTGATGATACCGTCGCGGCCGTGTGTCTTCAGATATTCCGGCTGGATCGCCAACGTCTTCACCAGATCATCGGGACTGCGGATGAAATGCGCCGAGCAGTCGAACTGCGCGCCCAGCCACTTGTGCGGATTGAAGACGACGGAGTCAGCGTTTTCGACGCCGGCCCAGAGTTCGCGAAACTCCTCGCAGATCATCGCGGCACCGGCCCAGGCGGCATCGACATGGACGTAGAGGCCGTGCGCATGGGCGACCCGTATAACCTCGGCGATGTCGTCGCAGGCACCCGTGCTTGTCCCTCCGGTGCAGGCGATCACGCCCGCCGGCACGAGGCCTGCTGCCTTGTCGCGGAGGATTGCCGCTTCGAGCGCCTGGCAGTCCATCGCCCGCCGCGGCCCGTTCGCCGGGATACGCACGAGGTTCTCCTCGCCGATCCCCGAGACCCAGATCGCCCGGTCGATCGAGGTGTGAACCTGATCGGAGGAATAGATGCGAAGCTGCTGCTGGCTGGCGAGGCCCTTCTTGTTGCCGTTCCACCCGAGCGCCTTCTCGCGCATGACAAGCACGGCCGAGAGTGTCGCCGAGGACGCCGAATCCTGGATCACACCAGAGAATCCCTCGGGCAGTCCGATCGCCTGGCGCAGCCAGTCGATCACCTTGGTTTCGAGCTCTGTCGCCGCCGGCGAGGTCTGCCAGAGCATGCACTGCGCCGCCATGGCGGTAACGAGATACTCGGCGACGACGGAGACGGGGGCGGCGTTGGCGGGGAAATAGGCGAAGAAACGCGGATGCTGCCAATGTGTCATGCCCGGCAGGATAATCTTTTCGAAGTCCTCGAAGATCGCCTGCATGTCCTCGCCGGTCCGCGGCGGCTGCACCGGGATCTGGGCGGCAATTGCCCCCGGTGCCGTCTGCGCCCGCACGGGGCGGTCACGCAGCGAGGCGCGATAGTCCGCACCCCATTTCGCCGCCTTCAGCGACCATTCGGTGAAACTCTTTTCGTCCATTTTCTACTCCCGTTCGATGCGAGGCCCTTACCCGATCCACTCGCCAAACGTCACGGCGCGACGATCGGTTGGGCTTTCAGGATCGAGTCCCTCGCCTCGGCACCGGCAAAGGCGCTGCCTTCCTCAAACCAGGATTTCGGTGCCGGCGCGCCCCAGAGCGTCTGGCGCTGCGGGTCCTTCAGGTCCCACTTGATCGGTTCCAGATCCGGATCGACGGTCTGGTAGTCGGAGCAGTAGATCTCGATGCGGTGTCCATCAGGGTCGCGGACATAGAGGAAGAAGGCGTTGGAAATGCCGTGGCGGCCGGGGCCACGTTCGATATTGGCGAGCCAACCGGAGGTCGACATCAGGTCGAGCAGGTCGATGATGTTGAGCGGCGTCGGTACCCAGAAGGCGGTGTGGTGCAGGCGCGGGCCGCGGCCGTTGGTAAAGGCGATGTCGTGCACGCCGCCCTTGCGATGGGTCCAGGCGGCCCAGAGACGTCCCGTCTCCTCGTCGGCCGTGTATTCCGTTACCCGGAAGCCGATCTCGTTGTAGAAGGCGACCGCTTCGTCGACATTGGGCGAGAAGCAGTTGAAGTGGTCGATGCGCAGCGGTTTGACGCCGCGGTAGAGCGCGTATTTCTGGTGGATTGGCGGCAGGCGGTCCATCTTCGAATAGAATTCGAGCGGGATGCCCTGCGGGTCACGGGTGCGAAAGGTGCGTGACTGGTAGGGGCGTTCGATCCACTCGACAGGCAATTCTTTCGCTTTGAAGAAATGCGCGGCCTTTTCGAGATCCTCGTCGCCAAAGACCTTGAAGCCGAGGTCGCGAGCCTCTGCGCTCGACGCCTTCTTCAGAATGATGCAGTGGTGGCCGCGTTCCTCCATGGCCCTCAGATAGATCGTGTCCGCCGTCTCGTCGGTGACCTGCAGACCCAGCACGTCGACATAGAAGGCGCGTGATTTGGCGAGATCGGTGACGGTGAGCTCCACATGGCTCAGCCGCACGATGTTGAAGGGCGGGTAGAGGTTCGGTTTCGGCAAGGGCATTGATGTCTCCTCCAGATTTTTTTTGCCAGCGCGCTCAGCCGCCGAGCTTGGCGATCGCATGCGCCGAGCTGGCAAAGGCAATGTTCTTGGTTTCCATGTAAAAATCGAACGACCAGTCGCCGCCGTCGCGGCCAATGCCCGAGCTCTTGACGCCGCCGAACGGCGTCGGCAGGTGGCGCACATTCTCCGAGTTCACCCAGATCATCCCGGCCTCCAGATGATCGGTGAAGCGGAACGCGCGGGTGACGTCGGAGGTCCAGAGATAGCCGGTCAGGCCGTATTGCGTGTCGTTGGCAAGCGCCAGCGCCTCCGCCTCGTCCTTGAACGGGATCGCCGTCAGCACCGGCCCGAAGATTTCTTCCTGGGCAATGCGCATGCGGTTATTGGCGCCGGTAAAGAGCGTCGGGGTCACATAGCAGCCACCGCCCGGACCGTCGAATTTCTCGCCGCCGGCAGCAATGGTTGCACCCTCCTCGCGGCCGATTCGGATATAGTCGAGCACCTTCTTCTCATGCACGGGGTGAATGAGCGGGCCGACGACGGTCTCGGGGTCAAGCGGATGACCGACCTTGATGCGCTTGGCCTTCTCGGCGACGAGCGCGGTGAACCGGTCATAGATGCCGTCTTCGACCAAAAGGCGCGAGGACGAGGTGCAGCGTTCGCCGTTCAGCGAATAGATCATGAAGACGGCGGCGTCGGCCGCGCGTTCGAGATCGGCATCGGCAAAGACGATCACCGGGTTCTTGCCGCCGAGTTCGAAATGGACGCGCTTCAGTGTCTCGGCACCCTGCTTCATGATCATCGAGCCGGTGCGGCTTTCACCAACGAAGCCGATCGCCTTGATATCGGGGTGTTCGGTCAGCGCCCGGCCGGCGTCTTCGCCGAAACCGTTGACCAAGTTCCAGACACCTTTCGGCAGCCCGGCCTCCTCGGCGATCTCCACCAGCAGCCGTGCGGTCAGCGGCGAGAACTCCGCCGGCTTGTGGACGACCGTGCAGCCGGCGGCGAGCGCCGGGGCGATCTTCCAGGTCGACAGCATGAAGGGCGTGTTCCAGGGCGTGATGATGCCGACTGGGCCGATCGGCACGCGCGTCGTCATGTTGATCTGGTTGCTGCCGCGCAGCATCTTGCCGTCGCGTGCCTCCGGCGCCCGGTCGGCAAAGAAGCGGAAGTTTTCCGCACCGCGCAGCGCCGCCTTGGCCATGAACTTCAGCGATTGTCCGGTATCCACGCACTCGACGAAGGCGATCTCCTCGGAGCGCGCGACGATCGCATCGGCAATTTTATGCAGGAGCTTCTTGCGCGTATCGCCGGGCATGGACGCCCATTCGGCGAAGGCTGCTTTCGCGGCCTTGGCGGCGCGGTCGATGTCTGCAGCCCTGCCGCGCGCGATCTTCGCCAGCGGTTTCAGGTCGATGGGCGAGATGGTCTCGAAAGTCTCGCCATCAAGCGAGGGAAGGGCTTCACCGTTGATGTGGTTGAGCACGCCTTCGCGTCTGAAGCGGGCAAGATAGCGTTCCGCCTTGGCGAGGTTTTCGGCGAGCTTGGACATGATGGTCTCCGATGCTGGCGCAGACTTCGCCGCGCACTGCTGTGTTTTTGTGGGAGGGCCGCGCTCAGCCGTTGGAGGCGCGCAGCCTGGGGTGAATGGCGTTCTTCTTCCAGCTCAGCTCCGGATCGATCTCGCGGATCTCCAGGCTGAGGGCGAAATGCGGCGTCGAGAAGAGCGTCGAGAGTTCTTCGCTGACGGCCTTGAAAATCGCGTCGCCGGTCGCCTTCTTCTCCGCTTCCGTGCGGCCGCGGCCGATGCGGAAGGACAGGTCGATGAAGCCGTTTTCCGGCAGGAGGTCGGCGATCGCATAGTCGCGGCTCTGGATCGTGCGCACCCTGATGGCGCCAAGCTCGAAGAGGCCGGTGCCGAGGATGGTCGCGTGCACCGTGCGGCACAGCTTGGCAAAGTCGACGCGAGTGTCGAGGTTACCGGAATATTCGATTGTCAGATGCGGCATCTTTCCTCCCGATGCGCTCTCATATATTTAACACGTTAATGAAATTGCCGACAGTGTCAAGCAGCCCGTTTCCCGCAGCTGCGCCTGCCGATTGCAGAACGAAAGAAAATGTCCGATAGAACGCCTATGAGCCGCGAAAAGCCTCCCACCGACCTGGGCCACGACGCCCTTTTGCCGCACAACACGCGCCGTTCGCTGCCGATCGCGCTTCTGCGCGCACGCGAAGCCGTCATGGCGCATTTTCGACCGATGCTGGCGCGTCACGATATTACCGAGCAACAATGGCGGGTGATCCGCATTCTCGCCGAAGCCGGCCGGGTCGATGCGTCCGAGATGGCCGACAAGGCCTTCATCCTGGCGCCAAGCCTGACGCGCATCATCCGCTCGCTCGAGGAGCGCGGCCTGATCACCAAGCATAAGGACGCCGACGACGGCCGGCGCGTTCTGCTCGAGATCGCGCCCGAGGGCATGCGGGTGATCGCCGACGTCAGCCCGGAAAGCCGCGCGATCTACGAGGAGCTCGAAGCTCGCTACGGCCACGAGCGCGTCGAGGTCCTGCTCGATATGCTGGACGAACTTGCCAGCCTCAACGATTGAGTGTTTCGACAGCGCCCCGATCATCGGAAGCCTATTTCTTCGGCAAGCGCCAGCGTCTCGTCGGCATAACGCAGGACGCGCTCGTGCGTTCCGGGCAACTCCGGCCGCGAGGCAAACCAGCCGATATAGGTGAGGCTGCGAAGCACGAGAAACAGCGGCAGGCAGGAAAGCGCTTCGTCCGGCAGGGCACGGCGGCTTCGATAGCCTGAGATCAGCGCAGCCTCGATCGTCTCATATGCCGGCTCGCGCCGGTTCTTCAGAAGTGCGGTCGCGATGTCGAACAGGCGAAAGCCGTAGCCGGCATCGTCGAAATCGATGAAGGTCACGCCTTTTGCGGTGACGAGCACGTTCTCCCGAACCAGATCCGCATGGATCAGCCCAAAATCTTGCGCCGGAGTCGGTAGCGTTGCCAGGCGCTGCCGGAGACCATGGCGCAACGCCAAAAGCGCTCTTACCTGCGCCGAAGACAAGCCGTCGCAGTCCCAGAACCGTCCCCAGAGCGGCCGCTCGCCGAGCAGTCCTTCCGCATCCCAGGCGGGGCGCCAGAATCCCTCCGGCGACGTCCAGCGGTCGGCGAGATTGTGCATCTCGGCCATGGTGGCGCCGAGTGCCGAGAAGATCGCGCCGAGCTTTTCGGGTGTGTGGGACAGCGGCTTTCCGCTTTCGCCGAGCGTCTGTCCGTCCATCCAGCCGATGATATCGGCGTGCTGCGCGGCAAACGCTTCATCTTCCGGCAGGGCAACAAGCAGGCATCCGTCCGCCGTTGCGATCGGCCGCGGCACCGCGAGACCGCCATCGCCGAGTGCTGCCATCCATTGCAGTTCCGAGCGAAGGACCGCTTCGCCGTGATAGCCGGCGCGGTGCAGCCGCAGCGCCGCCGACCGACCATCGGCGAGGCATACGCGAAACACCGCGTTTTCCCGATACTTCAACAGTTCCGGCCGTTGGTCGGCGACGCCCCAATGGGCGAGCGCCTGACGGGCGCGCGCGTCGAGCGCGGCGCGAAATTGCGGAGGCAGATCGGCCATCATCGTCGGCTCACAGACCCGAAAGCACGTCGTCGAGCATCGACAGCATGAGGTCGGCATTCTCGCGGGTAAACGGCATCGGCGGCCTGATCTTCGTCGTGCATTGGTGGATACCAAGCTTGCCCATCAGAACGCCTCGCTCTCGCATGCCGTTGATCACCTTTGTCGCGAGACCGCTCGCCGGTGTTTTCTCGCTGCGATCGGTGACGAGTTCCGCACCGAAGAACAGGCCGCTGCCCCTGATGTCGCCGATCACGTCATGTTTGTCCGCAAGCCCCGCGAGACCCGCCTTGGCGTAAGCGCCCACGGCAGCGGCGTTCTCGATGAGCTTCTCACTTTCGATCACATCGAGCACCGCCATGGCGGCAGCGCAGGATACGGGGTTGCCGCCGAAGGTGTTGAAGTAGCGAAACGCCTTGCGGAAGGCGTTGAGCGTGTCGGCGCCGGCAATCACGCCGCCGATCGGATGGCCATTGCCCATCGGTTTTCCGAGCGTGACGATATCGGGCACGATGCCGGCCTTCTGGTGTCCCCACATATGGCCGCCGGTACGGCCGAAGCCCGGCTGGACCTCGTCGGCAATGACGAGGCCGCCGGCTTTTCTGACCGCGGCGACAGCCCCGTCGAGAAATTCCCATGGCAACTCCGGAAAGCCCTCATTGGCGAAGAAGGGGTCGATGATCAGCGCCGAGAAGCCGTGCGGGCTCTGCTCAAGCGAGGCGATCGCTTCTTCGACCTTGGCGGTGAAGGCCGCAGCGAATGCGTCACCCGGCTCGCCGCCGAGCGGTCGGTAGCTGTCGGGTGCTGGCACGTGGCGCACGTGGCCGCCGAAGCCGCCGACCGGCGGCATTCGGGTCGAAAGCTGCGACACGGCCGCGGTGTTGCCGTGATAGGTGTGGTCGGTGGCAATCACCCCGGTTTTGCCGGTCACGGCTTGAGCCATGCGCAGCGCCACGTCATTCGCCTCGCTGCCGGTGCAGGTGAGGATCGCCGCGTCGAGGCTCTTGTCGAAGGTCGCGGTCAGCCGCTCGACATAGTCGAGAATGCCTTCGTGCAGATAGCGGGTGTGGGTGTTGAGGGTTGAGGCCTGCCGGGCGATCGCCTCGGTCACCCGCGGATGGCAATGGCCGACATGCGGCACGTTGTTGTAGCAGTCGAGATAGCGGCGGCCATCGGCGTCGAAGAGCCAGACGCCTTCGCCGCGCACCAGATGCACCGGCTCCTCGTAGAACAGCGACATGTTGCGCCCGAGCAGCCGCTCGCGGCGCGCGATCAGATCCGCGTTGCCTGTCATGGTTTATCCCCGTGCGGCGGTGAGGCCGGCGTCCAGCGCCGTCAGAATACGGGCGACATCGCCGGCGGTGATGACGAGTGGCGGCGAGAGGATGACATTGGCGCCCGAGGTTCGCACCATGACGCCGGCGTCATAGGTCACGTCCTGGACCTTCTGCACCACATCCTTCGCCGCAGCGGTCTTCTTCGCGCGGTCCGAGACCAGTTCGAGCGCGCACATCAGACCCTTACCACGCACGTCGCCGATCAGTTCGTGCCGCTCCTTCAGCGCTTCGAGACCGGCGATGAGTTCCTCGCCGCGGGCACCCGCATTCGCCGCCACGTTCTGCTTGCGCGTCTCCTTCAGCGTTGCGAGTGCTGCCGCAGCACCGACCGGATGGCCGGAGTAGGTGTATCCATGGCCGATCGATCCGGCAGCCGTCTTGTTGCTTTCGAAAGCCTCGGCCACCTTGTCGGCGATCATCACTGCGCCGAAGGGATAGTAGCCATTGGTGATCGCCTTCGCGGTCGACATGAAGTCTGGCTTCACGCCCCAGAGACGTGAGCCGGTCCAGGCGCCGGTGCGGCCGAAGGCGGTGATCACCTCGTCGGCAATCAGCAGAATGCCGTGGCGGTCGCAGATCTCGCGCATCAGCGGCATGAAGGTCTCGTGCGGCACGATCACGCCGCCGGCGCCAAGCACCGGCTCCATGATCAGCGCCGCGATGGTGTCGGCGCCCTGAAAGGCGATCTCGTCCTCGAAGAGTCGCGCGATCGACTTGGCGATGACAGCGCCGTCGGTCGTGTCGAACGGGTTGCGATAGGTATAGGGCGCCGGCAGATGATAGACGCCGGGCAGCAGCGGCTCGTAGTTGCGACGGAAATTGGCATTGCCGTTGACCGAGGCGCCGCCGAAATGGGTACAGTGATAGCCCTTCTTCAAGGCGACGAACTTGGTGCGCTCCGGCTGGCCGTTGAGCTTGTGGTATTGGCGGGCGAGACGCAGGCAGGTCTCGACCGAATCCGAGCCCCCCGAGGTGAAGAACGAGCGCGTCAGCCCGTCCTCGCGGAACCATTCAGCGAGCTCGTAGGACAGCTCGATCAGCGGCGAATTGGTGGTGCCGCGAAAGGTCGAATAATAGGGCAGGTCGTCGAGCTGGCGGCGGATCGCCTCCTTCACCGGTTCACAGGAATAGCCGAGATTGACGTTCCAGAGACCGCCGACCGCGTCGAGCACCTTCTTGCCGTGAATGTCGACGATCTCGACGCCCTCGCCGGCATTGATGATGCGCGGCGGCGTCGCCTGCATCTCGGCCGGATGCGCCATCGGATGCCAGAGGTGGCGGGCGTTGTTCTCGATGAGGAAGTTGGTTTCGCGCATACTCATGCTCCTGTCAGTTCGAGGCCGAGCATCCGAAGCGCTCTGGCATAGCTTTCTGCGGGGCGGGTGACGTCGAAATGGACGTGAGGCAGGCCGACGGCCCGCGCACCCTCGATGTTCTTCAACTGGTCATCCACGAAGACGCAGGCTTCGCGCGGCAAACTGAGCTGGCTCAGCACCAGTTCGTAAGCGCGCGGATCGGGCTTCAGGATGTTGGTGTAGGTGGCGTCGACGATAATCTCGAAGAGCTCGATCAGCGGGAAACGCTCGCGAAACGCGACGCCGTAGAAGAGGTCGAGTTCGTTGGAGAGGATGGCGAGCCGGACACCGGCCCTGTGAGCGGCAAGGATCGCGTCGCGTGCCTCGGGCCTGAGCACCAGCTCCGGTTCGGCCCCGCGCGCCCGCTGCACGAAGGTCTTCATGTCGCTCCAGTCTTCGTCGAGCAACTGTCCGACCTCGCGCGTGCGTGTCGTCCAGTAGTCCCGTTCGGTGATCTCGCGCCGCTGCATGGCGGCCCAGAGCGGGTCGGTCGCCGGATCGAAGGGGCCGCGCCACGTGAGCGTGCCCGGCGCAAGGCCAAGTGCGCGCTCGGTGACATCGTGGGTCTCGAATAGCGTTCGGGTGACGACGCCGCCGAAGTCGAGGATCAATGCCTTGTCGGTCATGTTCTTCGTCATGGCCGACCCTCGGGCACGATGCCGCGCGACACCCAGTCGTCGAAGATCGCAAGTGCTGCTTTCGAGAATTCCGGGGCGTTGATGTGGCTGTCGACCTCATGCAGCGCGACGCCTGAAGGGATCGACCGGCGCATCTCGTCGATGAAGGCGTCGAGCGCCTCCGGTTCGAAGAGCGGCTCGTCGGGCTGATCCCACTCCTGAATCCCCTTGAGCGGCAGGATGAAGGCGACTTCGGCGCCGGTGCCGGCCAGTTTGCCGCCGATGACGCGAGCGATCTCGCGCCGCCCATGGGCTGACGTGGTGACCGAGCCGAGCAGCCGGTTGTGGGCGTGATAGGGGCGGTCGGCGAAGGCTTGCGGAACAGGCTGCCAAGCCGGCAGGTCGACCATGTCGACGGCGCCGGGCGCGACGATCTGGGGGATGCCGGCTCGCCCGGCATTTTCAAGCCGGTCCGGCCCTGAGGTGACGACCGTTCCGTGATGGTGGTTGCTGACCTCCTGGATGCAGAAGTCGAAGACGGCCGTGAAACCCTTCTCGGCCGCGATCGCCTCGAAAGCGCGCCCGCCCATGCCGGTCGAATGGAAGACGGCGACGTCGTAGCCGCGGCGCTCGAGTTCGGGTTTCAGGCATTTCATGTATTTGAGGCAGCTCGATCCCAGCGAGGTCATGCCGATCAGCGGCCGCGATCCATCCGGCTTTGTACCGAACCGCGCAGCACCGACGACCGCGCCGCAGGCCTGGGAGAGCACCGAGCGGCAGATGCCGTTGAGACCATAGAGCCCGCCAGCCCAGAGGATCATCATCAGATCAGGCGCGATGCGCTCGGGCGGCAAGAGGTGCGAATAGGCAATCGTCGAGACGATGAATTTCGGCACGCCGAGTGGTAGCGCCGCGGTGACGTCGAGCGCCAGATCGGTGCCCATGGAGCCGCCGAGAATGATGACGCCATCGGCCTGGCCGGCCTCGTAGAGCGAACGGGTAAGGGCGGCGGCACCTGTTGCCATCAGCGCCATGGCGCTGTGTTCGTCGCCGCTGGATGCGATGGCCGCGATCGAGGCGCCGGCTGCTTCGGCAATGTCGTGGCGCGAGTATTCAGGCTGATAGGGCGGGTCGCCGAGAATGCTGACATCCATCATCACAGGCAGTCCGCCGGCTTCGCGGATGACGGACGCCATGAACTGGAGTTCGTCGCATTTGGTGTCTCCCGTACCCACGACCAGGATATTGGGGAGACGGTTCATTGCATTCATCAGCCGGCCCTCCTTGCCAGCGGATCGGCAGCAACCTGCTCCAACCCGAAAAGTCTTTCGGAAATGCGTCTTGCCGCAGCCATAGCGGCGCGCCCCATCTGTTCCACCGTCTCCTTGTCGGCACGCGTTGCAGGTGCGGCGATGGCAATGGTGCCGACCGGCGTTGTGCCGGGCGCACGGATCGGGGCGGCGACGCTGACGACGCCGGTCTCAAGCCCGTGATGGCAGATCGAGTAGCCGCGCCGGAGCGTCTCGCCGAGCGTCTGGCGGAGTGCGGCCGGATCCGTCAGAGTGTGGTCGGTGAAGGCCTGGAGCGGTGCCGACAGGGCCGCGTCGATCTCCTTCTGCGGGCAGAAGGCGAGAAAGCCGAGGCCGGATGCGGTCGCGTGGAAGGGCAGGATGCTGCCGACGTCGACGATGACACGATGCGCCCGTTGCGAGTCCTCCACATGAATGGTCGAGAGGCGGCCGGCGGCGTATTCGGAGAGGTGGACGGTCTCGCCCGCAAGGCCTGCGAGTTCCCGCGCAAAAGGGGTCGCCACGCTCAGATAGGGAAAGCGCGCCTCGCGGATACGGGCGAGCCGCACCGGTGCACCGCCAAGGCGATAACGGCGCGTTTCCACGTCCTGCTCGACGAAACCGTGTTTTTCCAGTTCGACGAGGAAGCGTCTGGCCGTCGCCTTGTCGAGCCCGCAGTGGCGGGCGATGTCGCTCAACCCCGCCTCTTTCTCAAGGCGCGAGATCGCGTCGAGCAAAGTCAGGGCCTTACCGATGGTGCTCATCCATTCCTCCGTTGTCGAGCGCCCCGTCAGTCCTCTCGCCTGTTCCCTCCTAAGGAGCGGTAGACCCGCTCTCCCGGTCGTTCTGGGTCGAGATACTTAACATGCGAAATAACTTGACAGGGCCAGATGCAATTTGCAAGTCTATATTTGAAGCTAAGGTTCAAATAATGAACCGAAAGACTTGCGCGGCAACGACAAAAAGCAAGCCCCGCGCCTCAAGTCCGCTTCAGGGAGCCGCCGACGGAGAGAAGGACCGGAGGCGAAAAGGCGTTCGCGCCAGCAAGGGGAGCCAAGACCATGACCAATTCGCCTGCGCCCGTGACCGGGGCGAACCAATTGCGCAAGAACGCCCTCGGCGTCGGCGCCGTCACCTTTCTCGTCGTTTCCGCCGCTGCACCGCTAACCGCGGTTGCCGGCGGCGTTCCATTGTCGATGATGCTCGGAAACGGTGCGGGCATTCCCGGCACCTTCCTGATCGTCACCGCGATCCTGCTTCTGTTCTCGGTCGGCTATGTCGCCATGGCGAGGCATATCCGCAATGCCGGCGCCTTCTATGCCTATACGGCACAGGGCCTCGGCGGGCTGATGGGCGGTGCCGCAGCGATGATCGCGATCCTTGCCTATAACGCGATGCAGATCGGCGTCTTCGGCCTCTTCGGCGCGGCAACGGCGGGGCTTTTCGCCGGCTTGGGGATCGATCTGCCCTGGTGGGTCTGGACCTTTATCGGCATCGCTGCGGTCGGCATTCTCGGTTATCGCCGCGTCGATCTCTCCGCCAAGGTGCTGACTGTCCTCGTCATCCTTGAATATCTGGTCGTGCTCGTCATCGACGTCGCGATCCTCGCCAAGGGCGGCGACGGCGGATTGACGACGGTTTCGTTCACGCCCTCGGCGATCCTCTCCGGTTCGCCGTCGATCGGCATTCTCTTCTGCTTCGCCGCCTTCATCGGTTTCGAAGCGACGACGATCTACAGCGAGGAAGCCCGCGATCCGGAGAAGACCGTGCCGCTTGCGACCTATATCTCGGTGCTGATCATCGGCATCTTCTACATGTTCACCTCGTGGCTGATGGTGAACGCCGCCGGCGCGGACAAGCTGGTGCCCGAACTGCAGGGCCTTGCCGATCCGACCACTTTTCTCTTCGGCCTCGCCGAACGCTATGCCGGCGGCTGGCTGCCGCCGTTGATGAACGTGCTCTTCGTCACGAGCCTCTTTGCCGGCGTGCTGGCGTTCCACAACGGTGTCGCCCGCTATCTCTACGTCGCCGGCCGCGAGCGCCTGCTGCCCTCCTCGATCGGCGTCACACATCCTGTCTACCACAGCCCGCATGTCGGCTCGCTGATCCAGACGGTTATTGCCGTGCTAATCGTCGCGCTCTTTGCGGCAACGGGTCAGGACCCGGTGCTGGCGCTGTTCTCCTGGCTGACCAACGTCGGCACGCTTGCGGTCATGACGCTGATGGCCTTTACCGCCTTTGCGATCGTCGCCTTCTTCAACCGCAATCCTGGGCTTGAAACGAACCCGCTGGTCACCAAGGTCATTCCCGTCGTCACCGGTCTGATCCTCGTTGCCGTCATCATCGCGATCGCGGCCAATTTCGGCGATCTCGCCGGCGCTACCGGCATGCTCGCGGTGTTCTTGCCGGGGCTCGTCGTGATCTTTGGGGTCATCGGGCTGTTCCTGGCGGCCTCGCTGAAATCGGGCAATCCGATTGAGTTCGCCCGCCTGGGTGCCGGCCAGGAGATCTGATCTCTCGGGAATATCGCTTTTGGGGATGGCGGCCCGCCGCCATCCCTGCAAACCAAACGGGACAGGACACGATGCAGGACAAGATCGATCAATTGCGCAACCTGCCCGTTGCGGCCCAAAAATTGTTCATCGGGGGGCGTTGGCAGGAGAGCCTCTCCGGTCAAAGCCTCGATGTCGCCTCGCCGATCGACGGCAGGCACCTGACGACGATCGCCGACGCGGCAGCCGGTGATGTCGACGCCGCGGTCCGGGCCGCCCGCGCCGCTTTCGAGAAGGGAAGCTGGTCGAGGGCTGCCCCGGCCCAGCGCAAAAAGGTTCTCACGCGCATTGCCGAGATCATCGAGGCGCAGGCACTCGAGCTGGCCGTTCTCGGCGTACGCGACAATGGCACGGAAATCTCTATGGCGCTGAAGGCCGAGCCCGGCAGCGCCGCCGGCACCTTCCGCTACTATGCCGAGGCGCTCGACAAGGTCTATGGCGAGATCGCTCCGTCGGCCGACAATATTCTCGGTCTCGTGCATCGCGAACCGATTGGCGTGGTCGCCGCGATCGTGCCCTGGAATTTCCCGCTGATGATCGGCGCCTGGAAGATCGCGCCGGCGCTCGCCGCCGGCAACTCGGTCGTGCTGAAACCGGCCGAGGGCGCCTCGCTCAGCCTGCTCAGGCTCGCTGAGATCTGCGCCGAGGCCGGTCTGCCAGAGGGTGTCTTGAATGTCGTCACTGGTCGCGGCGCGACCACGGGCGAGGCGATCGGCCTTCATGGCGATATCGATGTTCTCGCCTTTACCGGATCCGGCGGCGTCGGTCGTCGGCTGCTCGAATATTCCGCGCGCTCGAACCTGAAGCGCGTCTATCTCGAACTCGGCGGCAAGTCGCCGAACGTCGTCTTTGCCGACGCACCCGACCTCGACCAGGCCGCGCGCATTTCCGCCTATGGCATCTTCCGCAACTCCGGCCAGGTCTGCGTTGCCGGTTCGCGGCTGCTTGTCGAGCGCTCCATTCACGAAGCCTTCGCCGAGAAGGTGGCAGCGATCGCAGGATCCGTGAAGGTCGGCGACCCGCTGCTTCTTGCGACCGAGGCCGGCGCGATTTCGAGCGAGGTTCAACTCAAGAAGAACCTCGATTTCGTCAGAGAGGCCGAGGCTGAAGGTGCAAGGCTGCGCTCCGGCGGCAAGCGCATCCTCGAAGAAACCGGTGGCTCCTACATGCAGCCGACTGTCTTCGACGTTCAGCCGGATATGAAGCTGGCGAAGGAGGAGGTCTTCGGCCCCGTGCTTGCGGTCATACCGTTTGATGACGAGGTCGACGCACTCCGGATCGCCAACGCGACCGACTACGGTCTGGCGTCGGCCGTCTGGACTGCGAACCTGTCGCGCGCGCACCGCATGGTGCGCGGCATCCGCGCCGGCGTGGTGCATGTCAATACCTATGGCGGCGCCGACAACACAGTGCCGCTCGGTGGCGTCAGGCAGTCCGGCAATGGTCACGACAAGTCGCTGCACGCGCTCGATAAATACATCGATCTGAAGACCGCCTGGATTCAGCTCTGACCCCCGGGACGACAAACCGTATCGGCGTTGGGCCGGGTAAGCCGGCTATTCCATCGTCGCCCGCAAGGCCCGGATGATCTCTTCGGCAAACATGGCGGCGGCCAGGCCGTGGCCGCGTCTTTCCCGCTGCACCAGCGAAAGCACGTTCTTTGCAAAAGTCCGGTCACGGATCTGCAGGTATGTCAGGACGCCGTTTCGCTGTTCCTCGGTAATGTCGAACTTGCTGAGGAAAGCGATGCCGTCGCCGGCCGCGGCCAGGAACTTCATCGCCTCGATGGAATTGGTGAGATAGCTCGGCTCGACTGTCAGCCCGGCCTCAGCGAAGGCGTCGGCGACGATGCCATGGATCTGCATCGACTTGTCGGCAAAGATCAGCGGGTAGGACTGGCAATAGGCCAGCGGCAATGATTCCATGCCGGCGAGCGGGTGTTCCGGAGCAACGACCGCGCCGAGGCGGGTGTCCATCTTCCAGAGTGTCTCGACCTGCGGCGTCGGCGGGAGACTGAAGGCAAAGCCGAGGTCGGCCTCGCCACCGGCCACCGCCTGAACGATCTCGCGGGCGAACATTACCCGGATCGTGATCTTGAGGCGAGGATGGCGTGCGCCGAAGATCGCAGCCACCTTCGGCACGATGCCGCCGGCAAGGCCGTTCATTGTGGCGATGATCACCTCGCCGCTCTGCAGCGCCTTGATATCGCGAATTTCGGCTTCGACCTGGCTGTATTCCTTCATGGTCCGGCGCACATGCGCGACAAGGATTTCGCCGGCCGGCGTCAGCCTGAGGCCGCGCGGCAGCCGCTCGAACAGCGGCTCGCCGATATCCTCCTCAAGCTGCAACACATGCTTGTTGATGGCCGAGGCAGCGACGTTCAGCCGTTCGCTCGCCCCGCGGATCGAGCCTGAGCGCGCCACCTCGTCGATATAGCGCAGCACGCGCGAATGCAGCATGGTCTTCCCCATTTAATCGTTCTCGAAAAGCGAACGGTACGAGCAGAAAATACTGCTTTTCGGAAGCGGTGCAATCACTTCTTATGGTTGGCGAGGGGCGCGCTGCCGGCACTGCACCCGCTGAATATGGCGGGTTATGGGCAGGCGCCGACGACTCTGAAAGTGGAGGACTATTCGTGAACCAGACTGAAGCCGCGCATTACGAAAAGGTGCGCGCCATCTTCGATATCCTGAACGGCGAGCGGGAGGCGGATCTTCTTTTGAAGAACCTGAACATCCTCGATGTTCACGGAGAGACCGTCTACCAGGGGTCCATTCTCGTCTACGACAAGCGCATCGTTGCGCTCAACCCCGACGAGACGGTCTTGAAGGTCAAGCAAGTCTTCGACGGCAAGGGCCTCTATGCGATCCCCGGCCTGATCGACGCGCATATCCATTTCGAATCCCAGCTCGCGCACCCGACGGCGCTCGCCGAGGCGATGGTTCCCTGCGGCACGACGACGATCTATGCCGAGTGCCTGGATCTGCTCAGCGCCGCGGGCAAGGAAGGCATCGAAGCGGCCGAGAGCCTTTTCCGGGATTACGAGCAGCTGCCCTACCGGCTCTATGCCTTCGCACCGGGCAAGAAGACGGCGGCATCGGTGACGGAAGCCGTGCTCAAGATGGAACCGGTGATCGGCCTCGGGGAGTTCGAGCACTTCACCTACAGTTCCGGCAACGACGACGATTTCCGCAAGGCGGCCTGGGTCCGCGCCAAGGGCGGCTTTATGAACGGCCACTGGGGCGTCACCGCGCTCTCCGACATGATCCTCAACTACCTGCCGGCGATCGGCGTCTCCAACAATCACGACGTCTGGAACGAGAAGGATATCGAGAAGAGCATTCGCTACGGCTTCCCGACGCACATCAAGTTCGGGGTCGGCAGCAGCGAGGTGATCAAGGTGCTGTTGCGCGCGATCGTCGACCGCAAATGGCCGACCGACAATTTCATGCTCTGCACCGACAACATCTCGATCGAGCGACTGCTCACCATGGGCCACATGGACTGGATCATTTCGCTCTCAGCCGAAATGGGCATCAACCCGATCCACGCGATCAAGATGGCGACCTACAACACCGCGCGTTCTTTCCACATGGAAGACAAGATCGGTTCGCTGACGCCCGGCCGGTTCGCCGATATCGTCTTGACCGACAGCCTGTCGAAGATCAATCCGCTCTACGTGTTCAAGGATGGCGAACTGGTCGCGCGAGACCGTAAGCTGCTGAAGAATGCCGACATCGACTATTCCGGCATGTGCAAGGACGGCGTTTCCGGCCTCGCCGATCTCTCGCCGGAGCAACTGGACATCGTGCCCCTGGAAGTGTCGGAAGACGGCACGCAGGCCAAGGTCTATTTGTTCGATGTCTACGGCCGCGGCCACGCCAAATTCTACCAGGAAATCTGGGTTCCGCTGAAGGATGGCAAGGTCGTTGTCGAGCATGAGGGCAAGAAGATGAGCCGGCTGTCGGTCGTCCAGCGCTATGCCGACGGCAAACGCCATGTGGTGAACGGGCTTTTCAAGGGCGTTCATGTCGATCGTGGCGCAGTGGCGACCTTTTGGCCGGCGCCGAAGCCCTATTTCGTCGTCGTCGGTCAGGACAGCGCCGAGATGTGCCATTGCCTCAAGCGGGTCGATACCCATGCCGGCGCCTGCATCGTCACCGACGACAGGGTGGAAAAGGCCGTCATGCCGCTGGAGATCTACGGGGTCATGGCGAACATGAGCGTCGAGCAACTGACGGCCAGTGCCGCTGCGATCGATGCGGCGCTCGAAGCTCTTGGCAACCGCAACGAAGGCGAACCGGTGGTCAACAAGCTGCTCAGCCTGTTCATCTCGTTGCACCGGTTCCGCTTCATGGCCTAGAGCCATTCAGAAAAAGGAGACGGGCGTTTCGGCGTCCGTCTGCCTGGAAAGTGGCGTGCTTCCGCGACAATGGGCGGACATGCCGAAAGATATAAAAGCGCATCGCTGAGGGGGCGATGGGCCGGCGGGGTAAGGAGCTCCGCATCGTTTCGAGGGAGGAAACAATGGCACACAATGCGGCGGAAGCCGAAATCGTCGATACCGGCAGCCTGACGCGACGCTGGATCATGTATGTCGTCGGCATCTATGTGCTGACCTTCGGTGTCAGCCTGGCGATCCGGGCCGGCATCGGCATTTCACCCCAGAGCAGCCTGACGCGGACCATGACGCTGGTCTATCCGCCCTTCAGCCAGGGCACGTACAACTTCATGCTCGAACTGATCATGCTGTTCCTGACCTATCTGGTCCTGCCCAAGGACTTCAAGCTCAAGAACTTCGCCTCGCTGATCCCGGCTTTCGTGCTGGCGGTTTTCCTGGACTTCAACCTTGGGATCACCGAGTTCATCAAGCTCGAGGCCTATCCGCTGCGGGTGGCGCTGCTGGTCTTTGCCGATGCGGCGCTCGCCTTCGGCCTGTTCCTGATGATCCGCGCCAATCTGGTGCTGATGCCGATCGACATGTTCGTCAACACCATCTTCAAGCGCACCGGCTGGAAGTGGGGCAACATCAAGACCGGCTTCGACTGCACGCTGCTGGTTCTGTCGGCCTGTATCGGTCTGCTCTTCCTCGCAGAGGTCAAGTTCATCCGCGAAGGCACGATCCTGAACGCCATTCTCGTCGGGCAGTACATCAAGCTCTACTTCTTCCTGTTCAGGAAGTTCCAGGGCAAGGCGACACCTTCGCCGAAGGGCCTGGAAGCGGCCGCGGAATAGCATCCCGCGCAAAGATGCGAGAAGGGGCGCCCAACCGGCGCCCCTTCATCATGTGTCGTGATCTCTGCTTACGGGCGAACAGGCTTATCCGAAAGCGAGTTCGAGGTTCTGCCGGTCCCGTGCCACCACCTGGCACTTGGTTTCGAAACCGTCGCCGGCGACCACCAGGACGAGTTCCGGTGGTATGCCGGCGGAATTCGAAACCGTAACCGCCGCGCCATCGGCGCCCAGCGACCGGATCGTGCAGTCGATCCGTGAATGCCTGTCGTCGAAGAGAATGGTTCCGGCCTTCAGCACGCGCTGGCGCGGACCGAGCGGATAGCCGGCTTCGAGACTGCTCCATTCGACGCAGCGGTTTCGTCCGCCGGCCTTGGCGAGATACATCGCCGCATCCGCCTGGGCGAGCAAGGTGGCGTTATCCCTGCTATTGGCCGAAAGGGCGGCGGTGCCGAAGCTCGCAGTCACCGCGAGCTGGCCGAATTCACCGTGGATCGTCTGAGCGGCGATCGCTGCCCGCAGTTTTTCCGCCGCCGTCAGCGCGCCTGTCGCGTCGACATGCGGCAGCATGACGGCAAATTCCTCGCCGCCGAGCCGCCCAAAGAGGTCGCTTGCTCGCAGATTGGACTGGCAGATGGAGGCAACGGCCTTCAAGACCTCGTCTCCCGCCGCATGCCCGTGTGTGTCGTTGACCCGCTTGAAATGGTCCACATCGAGGACGATGCAAGACAGGTCATGCTGGTGCCGCACCGCGAGCGAGATCAGCTTGTCCGCTTCCTCGCGGAAGGCGCGCCGCGTCAGCGTCCCGGTCAGTCCATCCGTCGCGGCCGAGCGGAGCAGATCGATCCGGTCCATCGCCACGCCCGCCAACTCCATCAGGATCGCAAGATCCGTCTCAGTGAACTGTCGTGGCGCGCGATCGATCGCGCACACGGTCCCGACTGTATGCCCGTCCCGCGTCTTCAGCGGGACGCCTGCGTAGAACCGAACATGTTCGGGACCGGCCACGGCCGGGTGCTGCGAAAAGCGTGCATCCTTCGTGGCGTCGTGGACGACGAGAGGCTCCTCGGCGACGACGACATATCGGCAGAAGGTCTCTTTGCGCGGGACCTCGTCGGCCGAAAGGCCGGAGCAGGCCTTGTACCATTGGCGATGTGCATCGACCAAGGAGACGATGCCGATCTCTATGGAGAAGACCTGTTTGATCAGCCGTACGACCCGTTCAAGGCCTTCATCCCTTGGCGTGTCGAGGATATCGAGATGTCCAAGGGCGGCCAAGCGATCGAATTCCCTGCCTTTCGCGTCCGTCGTCGGACGTCCGGCTGGCTCAGCAACCACCATTCCGTTTTCCTTTCTCATTCCACGCCCGGCAATAGACGCGTTTTAGGGAAAAAACAAAAGGCGCTGAACAGCAACTGGATGTGGATTGCGCCGGCTCTGTGGCGAAAGATGCCGTGTTTGCACCGAACCAGCGACGCTGCGTCCGTGCTTAGCCGCCGAAACTTCCGAGCTGCGTCGGCACGTGTACATAGTTGCGGTCGAAGTAGAGCAGCGCATTGCCATCGCTGCGCGAGCGGATGCCGACGACCCGCCCGATGAGAATATGGTGCGTTCCCAAGAGCCGCGCCTCGGCCAGTTCGCAGTCGAGCGAAACGATCGCATCCTTGACGGCGAAGCTGCCCGATTGCATCTCGACCCAGTCAGTGGCGGCATAGCGCGCGGCCATGTCCTGCGTCGCGCCGGCGAAATGACCGGCGAGATCCCGATGGTCGTGGCTGAGCACGTTGACGCAAAAGCGCCTGTTGTCGATGAACAGCCCGCATTGGGTGGAGTTCCGGTTCATGCAGACAAGCAGCGTCGGCGGCTCGTCGGTTACCGAGCACATGGCGGTGGCCGTGAACCCGCCGCGTCCGGCGGGTCCGTTGGTGGTGATGACGTTGACCGGCGCGCAGACCCGCGCCATCGCATTGCGAAACTCGGTCTTTGAAACGAGCGGTTCCATGGCAGGCCTCACTCGGCTGCGCTGCGAAGGGTGGCGTTGTCGTCGAGCGGCGGCAGCCAGGTATTGCCGGTCCAGCCGTTCTCGTCGTAGTCGGCCATGCACTGATCGACGAGCGCCTCCATCTCCTTCAGGCGCCCACCGCGCTCGGCGCCCTTCAACACCTGCAGCCGCACCTCTTCGGGTGCACCGGCATAGTTGAGTTCGTAAAGCGCGTGCCGCCCGCCAAACTCGGTGCCGGTCGCGTCCCAGAGCAGCTTCATGATCTTGATGCGCTCGATATGGCCCATGTCGTTGGAGCCGCGCACATATTGCGCCAGGTAACGATCGATCTCGGGATTGCCGAAATCGCGCGCCGAGGAGGGCAGGTAGATCAGGCCGGAGGCGACGACCCTGCGGATCGTCTCGACGACGCGCGGATAGGCCTCCGACATGAAGGTGCGGTAGGAAAGCGCAGCTTCGAGATTGGGCAGCACCGCGCCGTCGGCCCAGGCAATGGGGTTGTGCGCCATGGCGTTGGAGAAGCTCCAGAACATGTGTCGAAGGGCAATGACCTCGCCGAGCGCCGCCTGGTTGCCGCGGAAGGCGTCGCCGCCGGTCGCCCTCAAAGCCTTGGCAAGCAGGCCGGCGAGGAAGTCGAGTTTCACCGCGAAGCGGGTGCAGCCCTGGAAGCAGTAGCCGTGCATGAAGCCGGAGGCCGGGTGGAAGGAGAGGATCTTGGCGGCGTCGCGCAGCACCAGAACATCCTCCCAGGGCACGAAGACATTGTCGAGCACCAGGATCGCGTCATTCTCGTCGAAGCGCGACGACAGCGGATAGTCGAAGGGATGGCCGACCGTGTTGGCCGTCTGCTCGTAGGAGACCCGGCAGAACATCTTGATGCCCGGCGCGTTCATCGGAACGATGAACATGACGGAGAGCGAGGGATCCTCGGTCACCGTCGCCGAGCTCTGTGCGAGGAAATTGTAGTGCGTCAGCGCAGAGGAGGTTGCGACCACCTTGGCGCCGGAGACGTAGATGCCGGAATCCGTTTCCTTGGTGATGTGGACGAACACGTCCTTCACCGCATCCGCCGGCTTGTGGCGATCGATCGGCGGATTGACGATCGCATGGTTCATGAAGAGGGCGGCTTCCTGGGCGCGTCGGTGCCACGCGAGCGCATTGTCCTTGAACGGCCCGTACCAGTTGGCATTGGCGCCCAGCGTGTTCATCAGCGCCGCCTTGTAGTCGGCGGTGCGGCCCATCCAGCCATAGGACATGCGTGCCCACTCGGCGATCGCGCCTTGCTGTGCCGCAAGATCGGAGGAGGAGCGGGCGACGCGGAAGTATTTGTGGGTGTAGCCGCCCGAGCCCGTGTCGGTCGGTGACGTCAGGATATCCTTCTTCGCCGGGTCGTGCAGCGCGTCATAGAGCCTTGCGAGCGACCGGGCGGAATTGCGCATCGCCGGATGGCTGGTGACGTCGTGGACGCGCTCGCCATTGATATAGACTTCGCGGCCGTCGCGAAGGCTCTCCAGATATTCGGCGCCGGTGAAGGGCCGCGCCCTGTCGGCGCGGAAATCCTCTGCTCTCATTTTCTCCTCCTTGAGTTTCGTCAAGGCTAGGCGTTGAAATCGTCAGCGGCCATGGACAGAATGGCAAAATGACTTGGACTTTTCCGGGTGGAGCATGAGCAGCAGCATTCCAAGTTTCTTCGTCTATGGCGAACCGGAGCAGAAGGTCGAGCCCGGGTTCTTCCATGTCGAGACGGTGATGGCGCGGCGGAACCTGCATCAGGGCCAGGTCAAGGCGCACAAGCACGACCAGATGGGACAGATCACCTACTGGCTGAGCGGCGGGGGAGCTTACTTCATCGACGATAAGCCTTTGGACTTTTCCGCACCCGCCATCAGCTTCGTGCCGAGCGGCATCGTGCACGGGTTTTCAGTCGATCCAGAGACGAGCGACGCGATCGTCGTCTCGATTGCCGATGGTGCGCTGCTCTCCATCCGCGAGCAAACGACGCTGGGGCTCGATACGCCCATGATGATCCGTGGCGACGGTGAAGACCGGCATTGGCGCCGTCTTGCGGAACTGCTCGATATCGTCGCTGATGAGTACGCCTGCGGTGCCACGGGCGCGCAGCGGATGCTGGCATCTCTGGTCGCCGCCGTGCTGACCCAGATCGCCCGCCTGGCAGCCGCAGCACCGCCCACCGCCCAGCCTACACAGGCGATGCTGGCCACGGAACTGCGCCGGCTCATCGATCTGCGTTTCCGCGAGAACTGGAGCGTCGGGCACTACACCGATGCGCTCGCCACGACGCCGCACCTGCTTGCCAAGGCGAGCAGGGATGCCTTCGGCATGCAGGTGAAGGAACTGATCAACGAGCGGCGATTGCTCGAGGCCAAGCGCCTACTGCTCTTTACGGTCCGGCCACTCGAAGACATTGCCTATGAGATCGGCTTTGCCGACGCCGCCTATTTCTCGCGCTTCTTCCGCCTGAGGGTCGGCGAAGCCCCGAGCGACTGGCGCCGTGCGCGGTTGAACTCGCCTGGAGCCGGCTAAGTCACCGGCTCCGAGAGGTATCGCCAAGTCCGTCGGTTATCGGCCATAGGCCCGCATAACCTCCATCAGAGGCTCATGCCGGATCGCCCGGATCTTGAAGCGATCATGGGCTGTGCCGCCGGAATCTTCGGCCGCGATCATCGCGTTCACCACTGCTTCTTCGACGCTGTCGACGGTCGCGAGATAGACGGGGTCAAGCAGCTCGTCGTTGACGATTTCCAGCGACAGCCGTGGCGGCGCCTTGTGGGCCATCGGCTGGGTGTTGGCGGTGGAGAAGGCGAGGAAGATGTCGCCGGAATTGTTGCCGCCGGGCGTGCCGTTGCGGCCGATGCCGATCGCCGCCCGTCGCGCCAGGCGCTTGAGTTGATGCGGTGCCATCGGCAAGTCGGTCGCGATCACGACGATGATCGACCCGCGCTCCTGCATCTGGCTTTGCGGCGTGCCGTCGCGCATGTGTTCGCCGACCGGAACGCCGCGGATCGTCAGCCAGTCGCGTTGCCCGTGATTGGCTTGGACCAGCGTGCCGATCGTGTAGTCGCGGCCGCCGAATTCAACGACGCGCGAGGCGGTGCCGGTGCCGCCCTTGAAGCCATAGGCGATCATGCCGGTGCCGCCACCACAATTGCCTTCCTGGACCGGGCCGGACGCGGCAGCGTCGAGTGCGGCGTGCACATCGGATTCCGTGATCGGCTGGCCGTTGATGTCATTCAAAACGCCGTCATAGGTTTCGGCGACCACCGGCATCAGCCAGAGGAAATCGTCGGTGTCGTAGGTCGTCCTGTAGCGCTCCAGCATCCATTGGATGGTGGCGTGGTGGGTCATACCGACCGCATGGGTGTTGGTGATCATCACGGGTCCGAGGAAGAAGCCGCCATCCTCGATCCAGTGCGTGCCGGTCATTTCGCCGTTGCCATTGAAGCGGTGCACCCCGGCATAAACCGGGACCGGTGTTTCCGATCCGGCATGCGGCAGGATGGCGGTGACGCCCGTGCGCACCGGGCGCTTTCGGCCGGGTCGCGGCGTTTGTTCCTCGATAGTGCGGAAGCCGACGGCAATGCCTTCGACATCCGTGATGGCGTTGAAGCGGCCGGTGCGGCCGGCAAAGGGCAGGCCGATATCGCGGGCGCGGGCGGAGGAGGGCGTGGAGGTCTTGTCGTTCATGATCATTTCTGCCGGGAGCGAAGGTAAAGGCCAAGCGAGGCGACGACGAAGGAGAAGGTCAGCATCATCACGGCGATGGCGTTGATCTCCGGTTTGATGCCGCGCCGAAGCATGGAGAAGATGAACATCGGCAGCGTCGTGACATCGACGCCGGCGATGAAATAGGTGATGACGAGATCGTCCATCGAGATGATGAAGGCGAGCAGCGCGCCGCCGACGATCGCCGGGAAAAGCTGCGGCAGCACCACCCGACGAAAGGTCATCCATTCGTTGGCGCCGAGGTCGGCCGACGCGTGTTCGAGCGTCCGGTCCATGCCGGCAAGACGGGCCGAGACGACGATGAAGACGTAGGAGATCAGGAAGGTGCACTGGCCGATGATGATCGTCGTCAGGCCCAGCCGGATGCCGGAATTGACGAAGAAGATCAGGAGCGCGATGCCGAGCACGATATCCGGCATCAGCATCGGCATGAACATCACCACCCGGTAGAAGCGCTGGCCGACAAATTCGAAGCGGTAGAGCGCTATCGCGATCGCCGTGCCGAAGACGGTCGCAATGGCCGTTGTCGAGGCGGCGATGACCAGGCTGTTCCATACCGCCTGCAGCAGCTGCCCCGTCGATTCGATGTAGAGCGCGCTCTCGGAGACCTTGGTCTTGAAGCCGAGAACCTGAGCGTACCATTCGGTGGTAAACCCGGTCCAGGTCATCATGTTCACCGGATTGGCGTTGAACGAATAGACGGCGATGACCACGAGCGGGATGTAGATGAAGGCGAAGAACAGGCCGGTGTAGGCAAGCAGGCCACCGGTGAAAAGGGATCGAGCGATCTTCATGGGCGCCTCACCGTGCCAGTGCGGCGGCAGCGCCGCGCCGTCCGGAAAGGATGACATGGGCGATCATCATGATCAGCATGACGCTCATCACCATCATCGCCAGTGCAGCACCGAAGGGCCAGTTGCGGGCGGCGAGGAACTGCTGCTCGATGAGGTTGCCGAACATCATCACCTTGGCGCCACCAAGCACCGCCGGCACGACGAAGTTGCCGAGCGCCGGGATGAAGACGATGACGGCGCCGCCGGCAATGCCGGGTGCGGTTAAGGGCAGGATGATGCGCAAGAAGGTGCGCACGGGGCCGGCGCCGAGATCGAGCGAGGCGCGCACCAGCGTCCAGTCGAGTTTCTCGACGCTGGCATAGACGGGCATGAACATGAAGGGAATGAACACATAGGTCATGCCGAGGATGATCGCGCCCTTGGTGTAGATCAGGTCGAGCGGCCGTTCGATCAGCCCCGTGGATAGAAGCACTTCGTTGACGAGGCCGGTCTGGCGCAGGATCAGCACCCAGACGAACAGCCGCACGATCAGACTGGTGAAGAAGGGCAGTGTGATCAGGAACAGGCAGAAGTTCTTCCAGCGGTCGGAAAGCCGGGCAATGCAGAAGGCAGCGGGGTAGCAGACGAGGAGGGTCGCGAGCACCGTCAGGGCGGCGATCTCGATCGAGCGTAGGAAGATCGCGATGTAGATCGGATCGAACTCCTCGAACATCGGATCGGCGAAGCCGAGAATGCGGCCGAAATTATGCGGGTAGAAGGTCCATTCCACCCCGCCATAAAGGCCGGGTGCGAGAAAGCTGGTCACGATCATGATCGCGAGCGGCCCGAGGAAGAAGACGGCGAGAAAGGCCGAGACGGGCCCGAGCAGGAGTGCAAGCTGGAAGCGGCGGCGACTGGCGATCGTCATCTTAGGCACCTGCGCTTTCGCCAATCAGGTGCACGGCCGCTGGATCATAGGCAAGTCGCGCCTTGCGGGTCTGCTCGACCGCGCCGACGAGGCTGCGGCGGTTGGCCGGAATCTCGGCGACGACCTTGCGGCCCTCGGCGGTGCGACCGAACAGCTCGAAGGTGGAGCCGACGAAGACGATCTGGTCGAGATCGACGTCGATCGTCGGGAAGGGAGCGTTGTCCTCGACGAGGAAGAACTGTTCCGGACGGATCAGCGCCGTTGCCTCTGCCGAAATCTTCCGCTCGCAGGGCCGGTGGCGGATCGCCATGCCGTCAGCCGTCATCAACCGGTCGCCGTCGAGCCTGCCTTCGAACAGATTGCTGGCGCCGATGAACGTTGCAACGAACGTGTTGACCGGATGGTCGTAGATGGCGCGAGGCGTATCGAGCTGCTGGATGCGCCCGCCTGATAGCACGGCAACGCGATCCGACATCGTCAGCGCTTCCTGCTGGTCATGGGTGACGAAGATGAAGGAGATGCCAAGCTCGTTCTGCAGCGTCTTGAGTTCGATCTGCATGGCCTGGCGCAGGTTCTTGTCGAGCGCCGACAGCGGTTCGTCGAGCAAAAGCAGCTTCGGCCGGGCGATGATGGCGCGGGCGAGCGCCACCCGCTGCTGCTGGCCGCCGGAGAGCTGGCGCGGCTTGCGTGCTTCCATGCCTTCGAGCCCGACCATCTTCAGGGCGGACGCGACCTTTTCCCGGCGCTGCGGCTTGGCAACGCCCGCCACCTCCAGCGAGTAGGCGACGTTTTCGCCGACGGTCATATGTGGAAACAGCGCGTAGTTCTGGAAGACGGTGTTGACCGGGCGACGATAGGGCGGCCGGTCGGTCATGTCCTCGGCGTCGATCAGGATCGAGCCGCCGTCGAGTTCGACGAAGCCGCTGATCGCCTGCAGCAGTGTGGTCTTGCCGCAACCGGAGGGACCGAGCAAGGTCAGGAATTCGTTGCGGCGGACATCGAGATTTATACGGTCGAGAGCGGTCACGGTGCCGCCTTCCGGAGTGGTAAAGGCCTTGCTCGCCTCCACCAGCCGGACGATGGAATTCTGCATACTTCTGTTCCCCAAAATGTTATGCAAATAACGCTTGTGCGTTTTCGATATATGGATACCATTTGCCTATCGGAGTCAACGGCCACGAGAAGCCGTGATCCGGAAGCGGCCGGTCAAGGTCGTGTCAGGCCGTCCGGCCAGAACCATCAGAGGAGAATTTCGATGACGATGACAAACGGGACGACCCGCGGGGGCAGGAGAGCCTTCGCGACCCGTGCGCGCACAGTGGCACTGTCCCTCGCGACGCTGACAGCCCTTTTCGGCACGGCGCAAGCGGCCGAGCTCAACATCTACAACTGGGGCGAATACATCAATCCGGCTGTCCTCAAGAAGTTCGAGGAGGAGACCCAGATCAAGGTCAACCTCTCGACCTATTCCTCCAACGAGGAGATGCTGGCGAAGATCCAGGGTGGCGCCACGGGCTACGACATCGTCTTCCCGTCGGTGCACATGCAGGACATCATGGCCAAGCTCGACCTGCTCGAAAAGACCGACATCAACACCTATGAGGGCTTCAAGAACATCGACCCGACGTTCCTTCGCGCCAAAAGCGACCCGAAGGGCGAATATTGCCTGCCCTATGCCTTCGGTACGGTCGGTATCCTTTATAACCGCACGCTGCTTGGCAAGGACGTGACCGGCTGGCGCGACCTGATCGAAACCGTGAAGGCCAAAGGCCTGAAATTCACGCTGCTAGACGACATGCGCGAGGTGCTGTCGGTCGGCCTCATCCTCAATGGCCACAAGGTCAATTCCACCGACCCTGCCGAATTGCAGCAGGCGGCCGATACGATCATCGCCATGAAGCCGGATGTCGCCGCCTTCACCTATGACACCCGCCCGATGGTCGCGGCCGGCGATGTGGCGGCCGGTCATTTCTTCGTCGGCTCGATGGTCGACGTCTTCGGTAATCCGAAGGATCTCGGCTACGTGATCCCGGAGGAAGGCGCGACGATGTATCAGGAGGATATCTGCGTTCTGAAGACCGCGCCGAACAAGGAGAACGCTGTAAAGTTCATGCAGTTCTACACGCGTCCCGAAGTGGCGGCGCTCAACATCGAGCAGCAGACGAACGGCACGGCCAACGTGCCTGCGCGGCAATTGACCCCCGAGCAGATCAAGAATAGCAAGGAAATCAACCCGCCGCCGGAAACCATGCAGAAGCTGCAGATCTTCGAAGATCTCGGCCCCGGCGTGCGCCAGCTCGATCGGGTCTGGACGAAGGTGAAGACGGCGCAATAAACAGGCGATGCGATGGAGCGGGATATGCGGCGCTAACTTGCCGGCGTCCCGCTCCGATCATGCAAGGGGAGGGGATGTGGCGCAGCGAATCCTGAAGCTGGTGCGCAGCGACGAGCTCAGACGCTCGAAATCTGACAAGCTCATCGCCAACTACATCGAGCGTAATCTGGCCGACATTCCCTTCGAGACGGCGCGTTCGATCGCGACCCGGCTTGAGGTTTCGCCGATGACGGTCGGGCGCTATCTCCGGCGCATGGGCTTCGATGGTCTAGATGAGTTGAAGCTGGAGCTTCGGCGCGATGGCTCCAACAATCCTGCCTGGCAGGTGAAGGGATCGGTTGGCCGTCTGCGCGACGACAACCGCGAAGGCAAGCTGCTTGCCGGCCTGATCCAGCAGCAGATCGACAATCTCGGCATGATCTATGAGTTGACGACCGCGCCGGAATGGCAGCAGGCGATCGACGCTCTGATTGCTGCCAGCGAGGTCTATGTCGCTGCCTACCAGAACGTACGCGGCATCGCGCAGTATTTCGCGAGCCAGCTATCCTATACCCGGCCGCGGGTGCAGTTCGTCGATGGCCTCAACGGCACCTATGCCGAGCTGCTCGACGGTTCCGTCGAGGGACGCGTGCTGTTCCTGCACGACGTACGCCGCTTCGCCGCCAAGGCGCGGCCCTTGGCGGAGGAGGCGCGTCGGGCCGGCGTCAAGGTCATCCTCTTCACCGACGAGTTCTGCCCCTGGGCGCCGGAGGTCTCCGACATCTGCCTCGTCGTGCCCGGGTCCCATGGTCCGCTCTGGGATGGAGCAGCAACGACCGTCGCGGTCATGGACCTGCTTCTGAGCAACATCATCGTCGTCCTCGGCGACGAGGTCGGCGAGCGCGTCGCCCAGCTTACTCGGCTACAGAACGTCTTTGGCGACTTCGAGGATTGAAATCGAAGTCCGAAAGCTCAGGGCGCCGACGTCTGCGGGATGTAATCCAGCCCGATGTCGATGGAGGCCGGCCGGCCGTCGAGAAGCAGTTCGCTGATGCGCGGCGCCGTCCTGGCGATGACCTTGCCGTCCTTGACCACGCAGAGCCGGTTCGGTTTCAGCCGCAGCGCTTCGCTGACATCGGCCGCCTGCATCAGGACGAGGTCGGCCTTACAGCCGACGTCGAGGCCATAGCCTTCAAGGCCCATGGTTTTCGCTGCATTCACGGTGATGGCGTCGAAGATCTTGCGCTTGTCCTCGATCCCGCCCATCTGCGTCACGTGGATGGCCATGTGAGCCACTTCCAGCATGTCGCCCGAACCCATCGAGTACCAGGGATCCATGACGCAGTCGTGCCCGAAGGAAACGTTGAGGCCGGCCGCCATCAACTCGCGAACCCGCGTCATGCCGCGGCGCTTGGGATAGGTGTCGTGGCGTCCCTGCAGCATGATGTTGATCAGCGGATTGGGGATCACGTTGATCTCCGCCTCCGCCATCAGCGGGATCAGCTTGGAGACATAGTAGTTGTCCATCGAGTGCATCGAAGTCAGGTGCGATCCGGCGACGCGGCCCTGAAGTCCGAAACGGACCGTTTGAGCCGCCAGCGTCTCGATGTGGCGCGACATCGGATCGTCGGTCTCGTCGCAATGCATGTCGACCGGCAGGCCGCGGTCTGCGGCGATCCGGCAGAGCACTTCCACCGAGCGGGTGCCATCTTCCATCGTGCGCTCGAAATGCGGGATGCCGCCGACGATGCCGATGCCCATATCGAGTGCGCGGTTCAGTGAAGCCTCGCCGTCGGCCGCGCGAAAATAGCCGTCCTGCGGGAAGGCGACGAGCTGCAGGTCGATATAGGGCGCGACCTTCTCCTTTACCTCCAGCAGTGCCTCGGCCGTCACCAGCCGTGGATCGGAGGTGTCGACGTGGCTGCGGATGGCAAGAAGGCCCTGGCTGACGGCGAGGTCGCAATAGCGCAGCGCCCGCGCGACCAGCGCCTCCTTGGTCAACATCGGGCGCAGCTCGCCCCAGAGCGCGATGCCTTCCAGCAGCGTGCCGGAGACGTTCATGCGCGGCAGTCCGAGCGACAGCGTCGCGTCCATGTGGAAATGCGGGTCGCAGAAAGGCGGGCTGAGCAGGCGGCCGGTGGCGTCGATTTCTTCGCCCGCTGTCGCGGCAAGAGCCATCTCGATCGCTGCGATCTTGCCGCCCTTGACGCCGACATCGACGCCAAGCCGTCCGTCCGGAAGATTGGCATTGCGGATGATCAGGTCGAACATGCTGGTTTCTCCGGTGGCGGTAACGGCGCGGGCCTTGAGCGAGGCTTAGGAGCCGAAGCTCTTTCGATAAGCCGCCGGCGACGTGCCGAATCGACGAACGAAGGAACGACGGAAGGCGATATCGTCATGGAAGCCGATATCGGTCGCAATCTTTTTGAGCGGGATGCTTGTGTCTTCGGCCAATCTGCGCCCCGCCTCAAGCCGCATGCTCTCAACATAGTCAGCCGGCGTCATGCCCACCTCCTGCTTGAATTGCCTGGAGAAGTTTCGCTCGCTCATGCCGGTGCGCCTGGCGATCGCCCCGACACCGAGATCGGCAGAGAGGTTGTCGGCAATGTAGTCCTGCGCCGCGCGAATAGGGGTCTTCTGCGCAAGCTGGCCGGCAAGGAGCGTGCTGAACTGGGTCTGGCCGCCGGGTCGCTTGAGGAAGACAACAAGTTCACGCGCGACTTTCAAGGCGATGTGCAGGCCGAGATCCTTTTCGACGATGGCAAGTGCGAGGTCGATGCCGGCTGTCACGCCCGCCGAGGTCCAGACATTGCCGTCCTTGGTAAAGATGCGGTTGGGCTCGAGCTTCACCTCCGGAAAGCGCTTGCCGAATTCCGCCGCTTGCGACCAATGCGTCGTCGCCCGCCTGCCGTTCAACAGGCCCGCTTCGCCGAGCACGAAGGCGCCGGAGCATACCGATCCGAAGCGACTGGCACGGGCGGATGCGTCCTTCACCCAAGTCAGAAGCGATATCGGAAGCGGTCGTTCGTGAATGAGCGGGTCCCCGGCAACCAGCAGGGTATCGATGTCGGCAATGCCGTCATCCATCGCACGGTCGGGAAGGAGGGTCAGCCCGGAAGACCCACGCACCGGGGCGGTGGAGGCGCTGACGACCTCCACCGAATAATGGTCGGTGCCACTCTGACGGTTGGCCTCCGCGAACACGTCCGAAGGGCCGATAACGTCGAGGAGCTGGACGCCCTGCATTGCGACGATCGCGACTTTGTGAACGGCCATTAGCGAACCTCGAACAATCTGCCGGTGAGGATGATGCTGATCGTCCGATAGAAGACAACCGCAATCGCGCCAGCCAGAAACAGAAAGAACAGTCCAGCCAGCCCGGTGAGGACGGTGCTCTCGGCAGACGCAGCATACCGGAAGAAGGCGATCGAGAGCGCAGCAAGCGGAAAGCTGATCGCCCACCAGCCGACGCTGAAGGGGACATGGGAGCGGAATACCATCGGCGACAGGACGAGCATCAGAAACAGCGCGAAGTAGAACAGGACCGTGGCGAAGAGATCGACCGAACCCGTGACATTGGTATAGGCGAGGAAGCCGACGGCAAAGGGGGCGACCAGAACCATGAGAGACGGCCGAGCCAGCGCCGGAAGTGGATCTTCATGGCGCAACCGCGAGAAGATCAGCGCAATGAAGACTGCGGCGATGACGCTGCCGACCGAGAAGGCAAGCATGTTGACCTCATGTGCCCAGGCGAACGGCATGGCGTGGCCGGTAACGGCGATATCCAGAGTGGCGACACCGGGGATGAGCAGCGGCGGCAGCGTCGTATCGCGCGACTGTTGCCGGCCGAGGAAGCCCCTGGCGACGACATAAGCGAGGGCGAAGGTCAGCGCCGACGCAGCCGTCCAGACGACTTCTGACAGCAGCGGGCTATAGCGGTTCAGAAAAGCTGACTGCAGAAGCAAGCCGATTGCGACCGTTGCGAAGAAGTTGCTTTGAACCGGATGGGCGAATTCGGCGGCGACCGTGGCCGGATGGCGGTGCCACTTGAAAGCGTAGCCGAGCGCAAGGCTTAGAAAGATCGAAGTCCCGAGCCAGCCGACATATTCGCCGGGAAGGGCCGGCAGACCGATCGTCCTGGTGGCTTCGCGCCAGGCGAGGCTCAGGCCGGTTATGCCCATTACCGAGGCGAACAGGTTGATCGGAAGCTGCGAGATCGACCTGCGGGTCAACGGCGTGCTGTTCGAGAGGTCCATGGATTGAACGGTCATTGGATTATTCCTGTCCGAAAGAGTGCTGACAGGATTAAAACACGCCACGCCGTTGTCTTGAATGATCCAGATAGTACGATTCCGGACTCGCTGCGTATGTTTCCGGCCAAGGACCGATCAGTCGCGCCGTCATATGGATTGCGGACGGCGAAGCCGGTCACACGGCTCCGTAGCTGCGCCAGAGAACGTAAAGGCTGACGGAAAAGATGATCGCACGGAAAATCTTGGTCAGCGTATCGCGCTGGGTCGAAAGCTGCGTCGAAACGATCGTGCCGATCACGCCACCCGCGACGCCACCCAGGATGAAGTAGCCGGCGATACGCCAATCCACCAATCCAGAGGCGGCATAGTTGATCGCGGTCGTCAGGCCGAAGGTGCCGACAGCAAGCAGCGACGTGCCCACAGCGTTGATGAGCGGCATGCCGGTCGCAAGCAGCAGTCCGGGAACGATGAGGAAACCGCCGCCGATGCCGAAGAAGCCGGAACAGGTGCCGGTCAGAAGCGCTGTCAAGCCGGTCTTGCCGTGTGTGCCGAGCGAAAGCGACTGCGGTGTCGCCGCCGTGTCGCACCTGACCTTCCGCATGGCGAAGCTGACGAACATCATCACGAGGCCGAAGAGGAACAGCAATCGCTGGCCATCGATCAGCTTGCCGAGGCTGGAGCCGAAAAAGGCGCCAAGCGAACCCGCGACCGTGAAGATCAGCGCGCAGCGCCACCAGAGATGACCGCGGAGCGCGTGGCTTATCAGGTTGAGATAGGCATTGGCGGAAACCGCAAGCGCTCCGGTGCCGAGCGCGGTGTGCACGTCGCGGATGCCGACGACATAGATCAGGAGCGGCGTCGCCAGGATCGAGCCGCCACCGCCGATCAGGCCGAGCGTGAAGCCGGTGAGCGAACCGGAGCCGATCGCAAGCAGCATCTGCTGGAAGGGGTCCGCCACGATGCCGCTACCCCCAGACCGAACCGGGCAGCGCGTCGAGCGGTATCTTCAGGTAGCGTCGGCCGTTGTCCTCGGCGACAGGGAGCTCGCCGCCACGCACGTTCACCTGCAGCGCGTACAGGATGAGCTTCGGCATCGGCAGGGTGCGGTCGCGCGCCTCGCGCAGGCCGACGAAATCGGCCTCGGACTTGCCGGCAACGTGCGGGTTCGTGGCCTTCTGTTCGGCGACCGTGCTTTCCCAGCGCGCCTCGCGGCCGCCGGGGCAATAGTCGTGGCCGGTGAAGAGCCGTGTTTCGTCCGGCAGTGCCAGAATGGCCTGGATCGAGCGCCAGAGGTCGGCAGCGCTTCCGCCCGGAAAGTCGGCGCGGGCCGAGCCGCTGTCGGGCATGAACAGCGTGTCGTGAATGAAGGCGGCGTCGCCGATCACGTAAGAGATCGAGGCGAGCGTATGTCCCGGCGAATGCATGACGTGGGCCTTGAGCTCACCGATCTGAAACGTCTCGCCGTCGGCAAACAGCCGGTCCCATTGCGAACCGTCGCAGGCGAAGTCCGGCCAGTTGTAGATCTCCTTCCAGATCCGCTGCACGCCCTTCACATGTTCGCCGATCGCCGTCGGCGCGCCGGTCTTCGCTTTGAGGTAGCGCGCCGCCGAGAAATGGTCGGCGTGCGGGTGGGTGTCGAGGATCCACTCGACCGTCAAACCCTTGGCGGCGATATGGTCGAGGATCGCATCGGCATTCCGCGTCGCGGTCGAGCCGGACTTTTCATCGAAGTCCAGCACCGGATCGATGATCGCGCATTTGCCCGTCGCCGGGTCGGCGACGACATATTGGATGCTGCCGGTGCGGGGATCGTAGAAGCCGGTCACATCGGGCTTATGCATAGGCGAGGGCCTCTTCAGCCGCGGCGCACGGGAAGAAGATCGCGCGGGCGGGGTCAAAATCGTAATCGGCTTCGAAGCTCGGCGCGTCGGCGGCGAGCTGCGTGACGCAATCGAGAATGTACTTCACCTTGTCTTCCGAAAGCAGCACGCTGAAGTTCAGCCGGGTGAAGCCCGGCTTCTCGATTTCCTCGCCGGCAAGGATCGCCTGGCGGATCTGTTCGGAGTGCTCGGCATCGATCGACAGCAGCCGGTGAACGTAAGGTCCTGCGCAGGCGCAGCCGCCGCGCGCCTGGATGCCGAAGCGGTCGCTCAGCATGCGGGTGACGAGCTGCTGGTGGACATAGCCGCCCTTGCCGTTCCTGATGCGGAACGAAAAGATCGGCAGCCGGTCCGGTTCCTGCAGGCCGAGCAGTTCCAGTTGCGGAATGGCGCTCCAGGCGGCAAACGCCTGCTCCGCCAGTTCGCGGTTGCGCCGCTCCATGCTCTCAAGCCCGATCGCGTGTTTGACGATGAAGGCAAGGGCTGCACGGATGTCGCCGACGACGTTCGGCGTTCCGGCCTCTTCGCGGGCCTCGATGTTGGCGCTGTAGTCGTGTGTATCCGGCGAAACGAACTTCACCGTGCCGCCGCCCGGCCAGGTCGGCTTGTCGGTCGTGACACTGTCGCGGCGAACGATCAGGATGCCGGAAGCACCCGGGCCACCGATGAACTTGTGCGGCGAGACGACGATGGCGTCGATCTCGGCACCGGAAGCGGGAGACATGGCGATTGGAACATAGGGGCCGGCGCCGGCATAGTCCCAGATCATCTTCGCACCGGCAGCCTTGACCATGCGGGTGATCGCGGCCACGTCGCTGGTGATGCCGGTGATGTTCGAGCCGGCCGAGAGGGTACAGACTGTCAGGTCAGACGAGCCAACGCTCAGCGCTTTGCGAAGTTCCGTGAGGTCCGGTCCACCCGCCGGGCATTCGGCGATCTCAACGATCTCAGCGCCGCTTTCGCGCCAGGGCAGAATGTTGGAGTGGTGCTCGTAGGGGCCGATGATGACGCGGACGGTTTGGCCGGCAGCAACCGCGTCGCTAACGCCGACGAGCTTGACCAGACGGTTGATGCCGGAGGTCGCACCGGAGCCGGTGAAGATCACGGCATGGTCGGCCGTGGCGCCGCAGAATTCCCCGATCAGCGCCCGCGCTTCCCGCCGCATCCGGGTCATGAAGCCCCCGCAATAGGAGGCTTCGGTGTGGCTGTTGGCGTAGTAAGGCAGGACCTCTTCGAGCACGAAATCTTCGATCACGCGCAGCGCGCGGCCGGAGGCGACGTAGTCGGCATAAACCAGTGCCTTCGTGCCGTAGGGACCGGCGATCCGCGCCTTCGCTCCGACCAGATCGTCGCGTAGCTCGGCGACGAGACCCGGCCGGTTGAGGGACTGGCGGAACCGGGCGAGCGGCGAGAGCGCCTCGCAGGGTTGGTGGACGGCGGGCACGATCATCGCGCTTACTCCTCGGAGCGGACATTGACAGCAATTGTAATCCCGTCCAGGGTCGAAAACCTCACCTATCTTCTGCGGTTTCATCGAGGAATTGTGTCAAATGATCGAATCTTCGTTCAAAATCGATGCTTTCGATCTGAACATTCTTACCGCATTGCAAAAAGATTCGTCGCTGTCGCAGCGGGATCTGGCCGAAAAGGTCGGCCTGTCGCAAAACGCCTGCTGGCGACGCCTCCAGCGCCTGCAGGCAATCGGCGTGATCCGGGGCTCGCATGCAGACATTGATCTCGACGCTTTGGGGCTGGATCTCACCGTGTTCGTGATGATCCGCACCCGCCATCACTCCAAGGAATGGAGCGACGGTTTTCGGCAGCATGTCGAGCGGTTGCCGGAGGTGATCGATTTCTATCGCATCGGCGGGGATTGGGATTATCTGATCAAGGTGGTGACCCGCGGCATGCGCGGCTATGACACCTTCTACCAGAAGCTCATCACCAATTTCGACCTCGCTACGGTCACCGGCTTCTTCTCGATGGAGGCGATCATCAACGGTCGCCCCGTGGATCTGAGCCGGTTGAGGTGAGGCGCCGGCTCCCGGCACCTCATCATTCTGTCGTTACATGACGCCGAAGCGTTCGAATGCCTCGACGGTGCTCATGCCGGCCTCGATCGCCAGCCGCACCTTGTTTTCAGTCTCGGCCTTTTCCAGTGCCAGCGCGATCGCCTCGCGCTCCGCCTCCTTCGGGATGACGAGCACGCCGTCGCGGTCGCCGAAGAGGATGTCGCCCGGCCGGATGCGGATGCCGCCGATCTCGATCGGGATGCGGTAGTCGACGACCTTGCCACGTGGGCCCTGGTCCTGGGCGTAGGAGCCGTAGCAGAAGGTCGGGAAATCGAGCGCGAGGATGCCGGCGCTGTCACGGCAATAGCCGTCGCAGATCGCACCGGCCGCCTTGAGTTTCATTGCCCGCGTCGACATCAGTTCGCCCCAGACCGCATAGCGCGGCGACGAGCCGGAACAGACGTAGATCTCGTTTTCCTTCAGGCTATCGAGTGCATGGAACATCAGGCCGAAAGGCTTGGCGCTGAATTCCGAATGGCCGCCGGCCTCAGCGGTCGCGAAAAAATCCGCCTCCAGCACGGGCATCGCGCGGCCCACAGCGACCATGTCGTCGCGCAGCGCCTTGATCTGCGGCGGCAGGAACTGGTGCTGCAGGCCCATCGTGTCGAGAATGTCGCCGACCACGGCCGTGAACAGCCGGCTGCGCATGGCGGTAAAGAGTTCGGTATCGTCTTCAAAATGTTTCATGTCTTCCCTCAAGCCTTGTGCGCCATGGCCGTTGCAATGCCCTGCATGACGCCTCTGATTTCTGCGAGACCCTTCAAGCGCCCGATCAGCGAATAGCCGGGGTTGATCCGCTCCTTGCCGATGTCGTCGGCGAGCAGATGGCCGTGATCGGGCCGAAGCGGGATCTGCCAGTCGGTGCGACCCTCGCGGACGCGGCGCTCCTGCTCCTGCATCAACGCCAATATCACCGCGGGCATGTCGCTCGATCCGCCAAGATGGTCGGCCTCGTAAAAGGATCCGTCTTCTTCGCGCTGGACGTTGCGCAGATGGGCGAAATGGATGCGCGGGCCGAATTCGCGCACCATGGCCGGCAAATCGTTGTCGGCGCGTGTGCCGTAAGAGCCGGTGCAGAAGGTGATGCCGTTGGCCGGACTGTCGACGGCAGCGAGAATGCGCCGGACGTCGGCCGGCGTCGAAACGATCCGCGGCAGGCCATAGAGAGAGAAGGCTGGGTCATCCGGATGGATGCAGAGCCGGATACCGACTTCTTCTGCGACCGGCACGATCTCCCTGAGGAAGCGCGCGAGGTTCTCATGCAAGATGTCGGCGGTGACGCCATCATATTCCGAGAGGGCTGCGAGGAAGCTCGCCCGGTTGAACTGGCGCTCGGTGGCCGGAAGACCGGCGATCAGATTGCGTTCGATCCGGTCGATTTTCGCCTGGTCCATCTCGTCGAAACGCTGGCGGGTGGCGGCGATCTGCTGCGTTGAGTAGCTGTCCTCCACATGCGGACGCTGCAGGACGAAGAGGTCGTAGGCGGCAAAATCGACAGCATCGAAGCGCAGCGCAAAGCCGCCATTTGCCAAAGGCTGCATCAGTTCCGTGCGCGTCCAGTCGACCACCGGCATGAAGTTGTAGCAGACGATGCTGATGCCCGAACGTGCCAGGGCGCGAAGCGTATCCTTGTGCCAGCCGATATAGCGATCGCTATCTGGCGTCGCGAGCTTGATCGAATTGTGCACCGGAATGCTCTCGACGACGCTCCAGCGCAGGCCGGCCGCCTCGATCAGCGCCTTCTGCTTAAGGATAGCCTCATCGGACCACGGCGAGCCGTCGTAAATGTGATGCAGCGCCGAGACGATCCCTGTGGCGCCCGCCTGCCGGATGTGGCTGAGCGGCACCGGATCGTTGGGTCCGTACCAGCGAAAGCACTCTTCCATCAGTCTCATGCAGAACTCCTACCCGCTTCCGTGGCTATTGTTGGACCACGCCCGGCAATAATGTCCCATTGGTCCAACAATTCAAGTCTGAAAGCGGAGATTTGGCGTAAAAATCACCGATTAAGCTGAGGCCTTCAAATTTGCGCTTGACGGGAACTGCAATCTGGACCAACAAATAAGGCATCGCAGGGAGGAGAGCCGGTGAGCAGTTCGGTAAGGGAAGAGGCGTTGTCGGGCGTCGAGGCCGTGGAGCCGGGCAAGACCTCGGCCGTCGATCGGCTGGTCGAGCAGATCCGCGACATGATTTCCGAGCGTGGCCTTGGTATCGGTGACGCGTTGCCGACCGAGCGTGATCTCGGCGAACAGTTCCAGGCCGGCCGCAACACCGTGCGCGAGGCGCTGCAGGTGCTGCGCGCCTATGGGATGGTCGAGACACGCCCGAAGGTGGGCGCTGTCATCAGCGGCGGCCATGGCGAGGCGATCCGCCGGCTCTTTGCCTTTCACAGCGGTATCTCACCGGACTCGTTTCATGACCTGCAGGGCTTCCGCCGCATCATCGAGACCGGTGTCGGCGAACACATCATCCTGACGGCCCGCGACGCCGATTTCGACCGGCTGGATGCGATCAATGCCCGCATTCTGGAGGCCGAGAGCGTCGAGGCAGCCGCGCAGTGCGACTATGAGTTCCACTCGGCGATCGTCGAGCTCTCGGGCAACCGCACAACGCTTGCCGCCTATCACATGCTGCGTTCGGTGATCGAGGAGGTCATGCGGCTCGGCAAGGCCGAACGCCCGGTGCATGCGGCGACCTTCGAAGCGCATGCCGAGATCATCCGGGCGCTGAGGGCGCGCGACCGCATCGCCTATGTCTACCTGATGAGCCGTCATCTGGAGTTCGGCATCCGCTTCGTCGATGCCGTGCCGGGCAGCTCGCAGCCACGATAAACATTTGGAGATTGGGTCCGAACCGCGCTTCACGCGGTGCGGGCAGCCATTTGCCGGATTTTCGCCCGTTGGTCCGGCGGCACGAACAGGGCACTTGGGAGGAGAACCAATATGAGCAACATGAAACGTCTGGCGCTTGCCGCACTTCTTGCCACCGTCAGCTTTGCGCCGGGCGCGGCCTTTGCTGGCGGCAAGGCGATCGCTGGCATCGTCTTCCAGCAGGACCAGTATTTCCGCGGCATCCAGATCGGCATGGAGAAGGCTGCGGAAGCCGCCGGCGACGAGCTTCTCGCCGGCAACAGCGACAGCAAGCTGGAGAAGGAAGCGCAGCTCATCGACACCTACATCGCTCGCGGCGTGAACTCGATCGTCGTGGCGCCGCTTTCGGCCGATGCCTCGGTGCCGGCGCTGAAGAAGGCGCGTGATGCCGGCATCACGGTCGTCACCTACGGCACTTCGGCCAATGGCGACGTCGCCCAGGCGACGGTGACGAGCTCGGACCGCGATATCGGCATCGGCACAGGCAACGCCGCAACCGACTTCCTGAAGACCCTCGGCAATGGTGGCAAGGTCAAGATCGGCACGCTCGCCTTCAAGGCACTGCTGCCTGAACAGTCGAACGCCCGCGTCGACGGGTTCTTAAGCGTCGTCAAGGACCAGGTCGATATCGTCGCCCAGCAAGATGCCTGGCTTGCCGAAAAGGCGCTCGCGGTTGCAAGCGACATGCTGACGGCCAATCCCGATATCCAGGTGATCTACGCTGCCAACGAGGGCGGCACGATCGGTGCGGTCCAGGCCGTGAAAAAGGCAGGCCTCGAAGGCAAGGTCTTCGTCTTCGGCACCGACGGGTCCGAGCAGCTCGCCAACATGTTGCTGAATTCGGACAACGTACTGCAGGCAACGACGGCGCAGCAGCCGCTCGAGGTCGGCAAGCAGGCGATCGAAGCGGCACAGAACCTGCTCGACGGCAAGAAGATCGAGACCAAGGTCAACGTGCCGGTGCTGCCTCTGACGCGCGCCGATACGCAGGCGGTCGCGGCCTACAAGGAAGGCCTGAAGGCGCTGAAGTGATTGGGTTTTGACGTCAGCCGAGCGGCGGGACATCGCGCCCGCCACTCCCTCGTCTTGCACAGCAGGAAATCCGCATGAGCTATCCGCAACCGAGTTCAGCCGCGTTGCAAGGGGTGCAGGGACGGCTGGACTTTCGGGCCGTGACCAAGCGTTACGGCCCGACTGTCGCCCTCTCCGAATTCACCCACAGCTTCGCCCCCGGCCAGGTGCATGCCCTGATGGGCAAGAACGGCTCGGGCAAATCGACGCTCGTCAAGCTGCTTGCCGGCGTCACCGAGCCGACATCGGGCACGATCAGTGTCAATGGCGAGGATCGCCATTTCACCTCGCCGCACGATGCCTTTGCCGCCGGCATCGTCACCGTGCACCAGGAGCTCTCGCTGGTGCCGGAGCTTTCTGTTGGCGAGAACATCTTTCTCGGTCGGCTGCCGCATCGGCGTCGCGCCGGTTTCAGCGTCGTCGACTGGGCGGGCCTGCACAAGCGCGCCGGCGAATTGCTTGCCGACATGGGGCTTGCGATCGATTCCCGCCAGCCGGTTTCGGCGCTGAGCGTCGGCCAGCAGCAGGTGGTGGAAATCGTCAAGGCGATGTCCTTCAACCCGTCGATCCTGCTCTTGGACGAACCGACCTCGGCGCTGGCGTCGCGCGAGGTCAAGCAGCTCTTCGCACTGATCGAACGGCTGCGCGCCCGCGGCGTGACGATGATCTACATCACCCATCGGATGAGCGAGCTTTTCGAGATTGCCGATACCTGCACGGTGATCCGCGACGGCCATTACATCGGCGCGGTCGAGATGAAGGCGACGACGCCTTCGGCGATCGTCGGCATGATGTTCGGCGATGCCGCCCGCGCAACGCGGCCGCCGCGGCGCACGCTCGATCGCACCCGGCCGGTGCTCGAGGTGCGGGATCTCAGCCGCTCCGGGCATTTTCAGAATGTTTCTTTCGATCTCTATCCGGGCGAAATCCTCGGAATCGCCGGCCTGCTCGGCGCCGGGCGCACCGAACTGATGAGGGCGATCTTCGGCGCCGACCGGATCGACAGCGGTTCGGTGACGTTCAACAGTCGCGATATGACCGGTGCCAGCCCACGCGACATGCGCAAGGCGGGACTCGGCTACACGCCGGAAAATCGCAAGGAGGTCGGCCTCGTGCAGTCGCTTTCGACCGCCGACAATCTCTGCATGGCGAGCCTCGGCCCGATCTCCAACAGAGGCTTCATTTCGCGCCGCCGCGAACAGCCGCACGTGCGCCGCCAGATCGCCGATCTGCACATCAAGTGCGGCGATCCGGAACTGCCCGTGTCGTCGCTCTCGGGCGGCAACCAGCAGAAGGTGGTGATCGGCAAATGGTTGAACCGGCAGCCGTCGGTGATGTTCTTCGATGAGCCGAGCCGCGGCGTCGACGTCCAGGCCAAGCGCCAGATCTTCGACATCATCTGGCAACAGGCCGCCGATGGCCTTGCCAGCCTCTTTGTCTCGACCGAGCTCGAGGAGGTGCTGGAAGTCGCCGACCGCATCCTCGTCATGCATCACGGCGCCGTCGTCGCCGAAGTGGATCCGACGAAAACCGACCTGACCGAACTCTACGGCCTGTGCATGGAAGGGGCCAAGCAATGACACTCGTGAGCCAGACCACGGAAACAGGCGGACAGAACACGCCGCTCAAGTTTCTGAAAACCTACCCGATGGAGATCATTCTCGCCGCATTGGTGATTTTCCTGATCTTCGTCGCACCGGGCTTCGCCTCCACCAGCAACGTCTTGAACGTGCTGCGTACGGTGTCGATGCTCGGCATCATCGCCTTCGGCATGACGGCGGTTATCATCAGCGGGGAGATCGATCTCTCGGTCGGCGCCGGTGCCGCGCTCGCCGGCTGCATCGTTGCCTGGTTCGCCGACCGTTTCACCGACACGTTCGGCGACTGGGGCGCGGTCACCGTCGGTTTTGCGGTGGCACTTCTGCTCGGCTTCTCGCTCGGCTATCTCACCGGCCGTTTCCGGCAGTGGTTCAACGTGCCGACCTTCATCACCACCCTGGCGCTTTTCGCGGCACTCCGCGGTGTCGCCAATTTGATCACCGGCGGCTTCCCGATGTCGTCCTTCCCGCTCGGTTTCGATTTCCTCGGCGGCGGTTATCTCTTCGGCATTCCGTTCCCGGTCTATATCTTTGCGCTGACCTTCGCGGCGATGCACTTCCTGATGAAGTACACAAGCTTCGGCCGTGAGGTTTACGCGGTCGGCGGCAACATGGAGGCGGCACGTCTCTCCGGCATCGACATCTGGAAGGTGAAGGCGCTGACATTGGGCCTGACCGGCGCGCTGACCGCCGTCTCCGGCACGCTGATCGCCTCGCAGATCGGGGCCGGCACCGGGACGACGGCGACCGGCATGGAACTCGACGTGATCGCGGCCGTCATCATCGGCGGTACCTCGCTCTTCGGCGGCAAGGGCCGCATCTGGGGCACGCTGATCGGGGTGCTCTTCCTTGGCTGCATCTCCAACGGCATGACGCTGATGAATGTCAGCGAATATTGGCAATACGTCGTGCGCGGCGGGATCATCCTCGGCGCCGTGCTCCTGAACCAGGTTCTGGAACGGGTGCGCTGAGACCGGCGCGGGGTGTCCGCATCCCGCTCCCCCTTATGACCAACGATCACGCTTATGATCTCGGGTCGACGCCGGCCCGGATCATCGCGATCCATCGCGGAGACAATCATGACTGAATTCAAGGGAAAGATCGCGCTGGTCACCGGCACGTCCGGGATCGGGCTTGCCTCGGCGATCCGGCTCGCCTCGTCAGGCGCCACCGTGCTTGCCTGTGGCAACGACGTCGCCACCAACGAGATCTTCGACCGCATAGCCAAAGAGCGCGACTTGCCGATGTCGACCCGACTGACGGACGTTGCCGTGGAAGCAGAGGTCGAGGCGGCCGTGCGCGAGGCGGTGCTGCGCCACGGCGGCCTCGACATCATCGTCAATGCCGCCGCCGTTCACCCCTATGGCACCGTGCTCGACACCAGCGCCGAGACCTTTGCGCGCTGCCTGTCGGTCAATGTCGGCTCGATTTATCTCACCGGCCGCTTCGGCATTCCGGAAATGATGAAGCGCGGCGGCGGCGCGATCGTCAACATCTCCTCGGTGCAGGGTCATGCCTGCCAGCAGAACGTCGCCGCCTATGTCGCTTCCAAGGGCGCGATCCATGCGCTGACCCGCGCCATGGCGCTCGATCATGCGTCGGCGAAGGTCCGGGTCAATTCGGTCAGCCCAGGCTCGGTGCGCACGCCGCTGCTATCGCTGGCAGCCCGCACCTATGGCGGCGAGGGCGTCAGCGAGGCGGAAGCCTTTGCCCGCTTCGGCGCGGCACACCCGATCGGCCGCATCGGCGAGCCGGAGGAGGTGGCCGAGCTGGTCGCTTATCTCGCCTCGGATCGCGCCGCCTTCGTCACCGGCTCGGACTTCCGCATCGACGGCGGCCTCACCGCCGGCATCGGCGTCAAATAATCGGATAGGAAACGACAAGATGAAAATCGGCCTTGGGCTCTACCGGGAGCAACTCACCCCGGATAACTTTCAGTTTGCCTTGCAGGCGGGCGCGACCCACGTCGTCGCGCATCTCACCAACTATTTCGCCGGCAAGGATCCGAAGATCGACAGTGGCGACCAGGGCGGCTGGGGTGATTGCTCCGGTGACCGGCTCTGGACTTACGAAGAGCTGTCGGCGCTCGTGAAGGACGTGCGGGCCGGTGGGCTGGAAGTGGCGGCGATCGAGAACTTCTCGCCGCGCTTCTGGCATGACGTGTTGCTCGACGGGCCAGAGCGGGCGCAGCAGATCGAGGGGCTGAAGCAGCTCATTCGCGACGCCGGTCGCGCCGGCATTCCCTGCATCGGCTACAATTTCTCGCTTGCCGGCGTCTATGGCTGGACCCGCGGCCCCTATGCCCGCGGCGGTGCGGAATCCGTCGGCTTCGGCGTCGAAAACAGCATCGCGCCAAGCCCGGATGCGCCGATCCCAGACGGCATGGTCTGGAACATGCGCTATCGTCGTGGCGTCGCCGGCGCTGCCTCCGTTTCCGTCAGCTCGGCGGAGCTCTGGGACCGCCTCAGCCACTTCCTGAAGGAGGTCGTGCCGGTCGCCGAGGAGGCGGGCGTGGTGCTCGGCGCTCACCCGGACGATCCGCCGGCCGAGGAACTGCGTGGCACCGCGCGGCTCGTCAACCGTCCGGAGAAGTACGACCGGCTGATGGCGATCGTCGACTCGCCCTCGAACGGGCTCGAACTCTGCCTCGGCTCGCTGCAGGAAATGCCGGGAGGGGATATCTACGAGCACGTTCGTCGTTTCGCCCGCTCCGGCCGCATCGGCTACATCCACTTCCGCAACGTACGCGGAAAGATGCCGCGTTATGTCGAGACCTTCGTCGACGAGGGCGATATCGACATGGCCGAAATCATCCGCATCCTGCGCGACGAAAACTACCAGGGTGTGATGATCCCCGACCATACGCCGGCCATGACCTGCGGCGCCTCCTGGCATGCGGGCAAGGCCTTTGCGCTCGGCTACATGAAGGCGCTGGTGCAGAATGCCGAGGCGCTCGGCCCCGCGCGTTCGATCCCGACAAGCATCGCAGCGGAATAGGAGGCGGAGATGGCCCGTGAGCTCGTCTGTGTCGCGCCCGTCGGCGACCGCTGCGGCGAGGGCGCCGTCTGGTCGGCGGAAGAGGCGGCGCTCTACTGGACCGACATCAACCGCTTTCTGATCCACCGCTATGACGAGGCGACGTGCGCGGTCAGGACGTGGCTCTTCGACGAGCCGGTGGTGGCGATCTCGCTGACCCGTGAAGATGGGCGTCTGCTCATCGCTCTCGGCTCGAAGCTCATATGGTGGTGGCCCGAAGCCGACCGGCGGCAGGATCACGGCTTCGTCCTGCCCGGTTCGCCGCGTGTTCGGCTGAATGACGGTCGCGCCGATCCCCTCGGAAACTTCTGGGTCGGCTCGATGAAGAACAACGTCCTTCCGGATGGCCAGCTCGGCGATGTCGCGCCCGGGGAGGGCATCCTCTACCGGATCGCGCCCGATGGCACCGTCACCGAATGGCGGCATGGCCTCGGCATTTCCAACACGCTCTGCTGGAGCCCGGATCGAAGCACCTTCTACTTCGGCGATACGCTGGCAAACGAGATTTACGCCTTCGACTATCATGCCGTGGACGGCTCGATTTCCGGCGAACGACCCTTCTTCACCGGTTTCGATCGCGGCGCGCCCGACGGCTCGGCGATCGACAGCGAGGGGTTCCTCTGGAACTGCCGTTATGGCGGTGGCTGCATCGCCCGTGTCGCGCCGGATGGCAGCCTTGCCGAGACGATCGATATGCCGGTCACCAACATCACCACCTGCACTTTCGGTGGCGCCGACCTGAAGACGCTTTACATCACCACGGCCGGTGCGGGGCCAGCCGAGCGTCTCGCCGGCAGCCTCTATGCCATGCGCGTCGCGGTCGCCGGCATGCCGGAAAACCGGTTCGGGGCGGCTACAAAGTGAGCGCGGAGACCACACGGCGCGCGCTCGCCTGGGCGCATGGCTGCCTCTCGGTGCAGTCGCTCGGCGGCATGCTCGGCCCGGTGCTGTTCCTGCTTCCGGACGGGCGGCAAGTCAGCCCCTTGCAAGTTGCGCCTTGGGGCAACGATCCCGAGCGCGAGACGCTGCCGGAAATCCTGAAGGAATTGCGTGGCGAGTGGCCGTGCGTGCCTTTCGGCAGCGACGCCAGCCGCACGCTTCCTGCAGGCTGGTCCGTAGACGGTGAGAGTTTCGACGGCGCCGGCGTGCCGCATGGCCATAGCTCCAATGTCCATTGGGCGTGGGGTGCCTGCGACGACCGCCAGATAGCGATGGAATGCCATTATCCGGAGAACCATCCGATCCGACTGTTGCGGCGGCAGATCGTGCCGGATCCAAATGCGCCCTCCATCGACATCACCCTGGAAATCGAGGCCCGGCGTCCGTGCCGCCTGCCGATCGGCCTGCATCCGACGTTCCGACTGCCGAGCCGTCCCGGTTCGGTCACGATCGAACCCGGCGCCCATGATCGCGTCTGGAGTTTTCCCGGCGATGTCGAACCGGGCGCGGCTCTGTTCTCGCCCGATCGGCAATGGTCATCGCTCGGCAAGGTCGAGACGCGCAAAGGTGTCATGCTCGACGCGTCGCAGGTGCCGCTTGTCGAGGAGACCGAGGACCTGCTGCAGCTCTCGGGCATCGACGGCAGCCTCGCGCTCCGCTATCGCGACGAGGGTTTTCGCGCGCGGCTCACTTGGCAGAACGAGCATTTCCCAAGCTTGCTGCTCTGGTACAGCAACCGCGGTCGCAAGGCCTACCCCTGGAATGGGCGGCACGTGGCGCTCGGCGTCGAGCCGATCGCATCCGCCTTCGATCTTGGACCGGCGGTCTCCACGGGCGACAGCCCCATCGCTGCATCCGGCGTTGCAACGGCGATTGCCTTCGAACCCGATCAGACCTTCACCACCCGCTATCGGCTTTCCGTCGAAGCCGCTCCGATCGGCTGAATGGTCGCTCGCTGAGACATATCCAACTGAAAGGCCAAGAGAATGAAATTGTTGCGTCTCACCGTCGACGGCTCTGCCGTGCCCTGCATCCTCGACGGCGAGGGCAAGGCGCGGGAGGTGTCTTCGCTCGTCCAGGACTTCACGGCGGAGACTTTGCCTGGTGTCTTGGCAGTGCTCTCCGGCGCCGATTTCGCGGCGCTCCCTGTGATGCCGGTGGTCGATGCGGACATCCTGCCGCCGGTCGCAAGGCCCGGTACAATCTGGTGCGTCGGCCTCAACTACTCCGACCATGCGGAAGAGGCGGGACTGCCAGTGCCGTCCGAACCGATCCTCTTCAACAAGGCGGCCGGCACCTATTGCGGCCCGAACGCACCGCTTCTCCACTCAGAGAAAATGTCGAAGCTGGACTGGGAGGTCGAGCTCGGCATCGTCATCGGCAAGCGGGCGCTCAACGTATCGCGCGCCGAGGCTATGGACCATGTCCTCGGCTTCACGATCGTCAACGATGTCTCCGAACGTGCCTGGCAGATGGAGCGCGGCGGGCAGTGGGTGAAGGGCAAGAGCTTCCCGAATTTCTGCCCGACGGGCCCTTGGCTTGTGACGAAAGACGAGGTTCCGGACCCGCAGGCCCTGTCGATGTGGCTCGACGTCAACGGCGAGCGCATGCAGGCGGGTACGACCGCGCGCATGATCTTCGACGTCGCGACCATCGTCTCCTACATGAGCGAGTTCTGCGTGCTGGAGCCCGGCGATCTCATCTGCACCGGCACGCCCCCCGGCGTCGGCATGGGCAAGAAGCCGCCGCGCTATCTTGGGCCCGGTGACGTGGTCGAACTCGGTATCGATGGACTCGGCCGCCAGCGTCAGGTCGTTCAATCCCTCTAGACATGCAGAAGGGTTTCACCATGAAGGAAAAGACGGGACGTTTGGCCGGGCGCATTGCCGTGGTCACGGCTGCCGGCCAAGGCATCGGCCGCGCGGTCGCCGAACGACTGATGGCTGAAGGCGCCGAGGTCCACGCCAGCGACATCAATGCCGAGCTGCTCGCCACGCTCGAAGGGGCTACAACGACGCGGCTCGATGCGACGGATCATGTGGCGGTCGGTGCCTATTTCGACGCCTTCGCCCGGGTCGATATCCTCGTGCACGCGGTCGGCTACGTGCATCAGGGCACGATCGAGGAATGCTCGCCCGCCGATTGGCGGCGCTCGGTGAACATTACGCTCGACAGCGCCTACAACGTCATTGCCGGCGCAATCCCGAAGATGAAGGCCAATGGCGGCAGCATCATCACCATCGGATCGGTTGCCTCCTCGATCAAGGGTTTCCCGCGGCGTGCCGCCTATGGCGCCGCCAAGGGTGGCGTCATAGGCCTGACCAAGGCGGTGGCAGCTGACTACGTTTCTCAGGGCATTCGCTGCAATTCGGTCTGCCCCGGCACTGTCGCATCACCCTCCCTGGAAGAGCGCATCGGCGAACTTGGCGAAAAGCTTGGAAGCCGGGATGAGGCTTACCGGTCCTTCATCAGCCGCCAGCCGGCCGGCCGGTTCGGCACCGTCGAAGAAGTCGCCGCCATCTGCGCCTTCCTCGCCTCCGACGAGGCGGCCTTCATTACCGGCCAGGCAATCAACATAGACGGCGGCATCACGATCTGAGACGCCGCATTCTCGCAAGGCCGTGAAATGCAAAACACCTCCGGATGCGCTCCGGAGGTGTTGGTTTTCGTAGGCCTGTTGGCGTCAGCGTGACGCCGATCCGGGATCGGTTGTCGCTTACGCCGACAGCGCCTTGAACTCGGCAAGGATGGCTTCGCCCATTTCGGTGGTTCCGACCTTCTTTGCGCCTTCGGCCATGATGTCGCCGGTGCGGATGCCCTGGTCGAGCACGGTGGCGATCGCCTTCTCCAGATTGTCGGCTTCCGTCACCAGGTTGAAGGAATAGCGCAGGCACATGGCGAAGGAGGCGATCATCGCGATCGGGTTGGCAATGCCCTGGCCGGCAATGTCGGGTGCCGAGCCATGCACCGGCTCATAGAGCGCCTTGCGCTTGCCGCTGACCGCATCCGGTGCGCCGAGCGAGGCCGACGGCAGCATGCCGAGCGAACCGGTGAGCATCGCCGCCACGTCCGACAGCATGTCGCCGAACAGGTTGTCGGTGACGATGACGTCGAACTGCTTGGGCTGGCGCACCAGCTGCATGCCGCCGGCGTCCGCCAGCATGTGCTCGAGCTGGACGTCGGAGTACTTCGCCTTGTGCGTCTCGGTCACCACCTGGTTCCACAACACGCCCGACTTCATGACGTTGCGCTTTTCCATCGAGCAGACGCGGTTGTTGCGGGTGCGGGCCAGCTCGAAGGCGACGCCGGCGATGCGCTCGATCTCGTAGGTGTCGTAGACCTGGGTGTCGATGCCACGCTTCTGGCCGTTGCCGAGATCGATGATCTCCTTCGGTTCGCCGAAATAGACGCCACCGGTCAGCTCGCGCACGATCAGGATGTCGAGGCCTTCGACCAGTTCGGGCTTGAGCGACGAGGCGGCGGAAAGCGCCGGGTAGCAGATCGCCGGGCGCAGGTTGGCGAAGAGTTCGAGATCCTTGCGCAGGCGCAGCAGACCGGCTTCCGGGCGCACCTCGTAGGGCACCGCATCCCACTTCGGACCGCCGACGGCGCCGAACAGCACCGCATCGGCGGCAAGCGCCTTTTTCATGTCCTCTTCCGAGATCGCCTGACCGTGGGCGTCATAGGCCGAACCGCCGACCAGGCCCTCGTCCGTCACGAAGCCGGCACCAAGCTCGGCATTCATGTAGGCGATGATTTTGCGGACTTCCGCCATGGCTTCCGGGCCGATGCCGTCGCCGGGGAGGATGAAAAGCTTGCGGGCCATTGTCGGCACTCCTGTGGTTTTCAGTCGGTGTAAAGCGGCACGGCCGCGTTGGTAATGTTGCGGGCTAGACCGCTGCCTTCGCGCCTTCGATCTGTCCGATGCGCTCGCGCAGCGTGTTTGCGACAGCCTGCGAGGCCGGGGCGAGGGCGATTTCAAGACTGGCGTTGCCGCCGTCTACCTCGATCGCGAGTTTCGAGACGCTGACGCTGAGCCGGCGAACGATGTCGAGCAGGCGGGAAACGATGTTTTCGAGATCGCCGCTTTCGATGGTGTAACGCATCGTGTCGCTCATCATGCGACCTTTGGCCATGGGCGCTGCTGAGGGCGCATGGTCTCGAAGGCACGCGCGAGGCGCAGCACGCCGATGTCGTCGAACTGCTGGCCGATGATCTGCAGGCCGATCGGCAGGCCGCCTGAGGTGTAGCCGCAGTTGAGCGAGATTGCCGGCTGGCCGCCCATGTTGACGGCGACTGTGAAGGCGATGTGTTCGAACGGCTTCTGCGGGTCGTTGACCGGCGAGGCCCATTCGGCCGGATAGGACGCCGTCGGTGCTGTCGGCGACAGGATAAAATCATAGCCGGAAAGTGCCGCATGCAGCGCGTTGCGCATGGCGTCGATCTGGGCGAAGCCGGTATAGACCTCGCGGCCGGAGAAATTCTCGGCCGTTTTGATCCAGTCGAAGATATAGGGCAGGATCTGCGCCTGCTTTTCCGGCGAAAGGCGCGACACGTCTTCCCAGCCGCGCGCCCGCCAGAATCGGTCGAGACCGTCGATCATTTCGCGCGTCAGGAAGGGGCCGATCGGCTCGATGATCGCGCCGGCATCGGCAAAGAGCTGTGCCGCCTTCTTGACCGCCTGTTCCGTTTCTTGCGTGACCGACTGGCCGAAGCCGGCGTCGAGCCAGAGGCCGATCTTCAGACCCTTCAGATCACGATCAAGATCGAGCCAGGGGAGATCGGCATAGGGCAGGGACATCGTGTCCCGGGCGTCCGGCTGCGACAGCACCGACATGTAGAGTGCCGTGTCGGCGACCGTCCGGGTCATCGGGCCGGCAACGCGGCCGATAAAGGGCGGGTTGATCGGCACGCGGCCGGCCGCAGGCTTGAGCCCGACAATGCCGCACCAGCCGGCCGGCAGCCGGACCGAGCCGCCGATATCCGTGCCGATGTGCAGAGGGCCATAACCGGCCGCGGCTGCCGCACCCGCGCCGGCGCTCGATCCGCCCGGATTGGCTGAGAGGTCCCAGGGGTTGCGGGCCAGCTTGTGGAAGCTGGAAAGGCCGGAAGACAGCATGCCGTAGTCCGGCATGGTGGTCTTGGCGAGAAGGATGCCGCCCGCCTCGCGGGTGCGGGCTGCCGGCGGCGCGTCGGTGGCTGCAGGCGTTAGCGACACGGCAGCACAGCCGAGCGGCACTGCGGTGCCCTTGGTTGCGATGTTTTCCTTGATCGTCACCGGGACGCCGTCGATTGCGCCCAGAGGTTCACCCTTTGCCCAGCGCTCTTCCGATGCCTTGGCGGCCTTGCGCGCCTCGGCGGGGTCATAGGCCCAAAGCGCGTTCAGCTTTGGCTCGGAAGCGTCGATGCGGGCAATCACCGCTTCGGTGACCTCGACGGGGGAAAGCTTCTTCGAGCGGTAGGCGTCGACGAGATCGACGGCGGAGAGATCGGCGAGTTCGGACATGGGGCACTTCCTAGGCAAAATGGCAGCGGGCGGACCAGGCCGGCGTCACCGGCTTGGCCTCAGGCGTTCGGGTCAGACAGATCTCCTGCCTGCGGGGACAGACGGCAGCATAGGCGCAGCCGGCTGCGGTCGTTGCGGTATGGACGGGCGTTTGCGGCGGCCCAGCGGAGCGCACCCGCTTGCGCCGTCCGGAAAACGGTTTCGGCACGGCAGCGACCAGCGCCTGAGTATAGGGATGGCGCGGGTTGTCGAAGACCTCGGCCGTCGGTCCTTCCTCGACGATGCGGCCGAGATGCATGACGGCAACCCGGTCGGTGATGGCGCGCACGACGCCGAGATCGTGGCTGATGAACAGATAGGAAAGGCCGAGCCTTTCCTGCAGGTCCATCATCAGGTTCAAAACCTGCGCCTGGATCGAGACGTCGAGTGCAGACACTGGCTCGTCAGCGACGATCAGGGCCGGCCGGGTGATCAGCGCGCGGGCGATGGCGATGCGCTGGCGCTGGCCGCCGGAGAATTCGTGCGGATACTTGTCGGCCGACGCCAAGGGTAGGCCGACGGCCTCCAGCACCTCGGTGATGCGCCGGTTGCGCTCCGTGGTGCCCGTTCCACGCTCCAGCGAAACGATCGGCTCGGAGATGATCGTCCGAACCGTGTGGCGCGGATCGAGCGAGCCGTAGGGATCCTGGAAGATCGCCTGAAACCCCTTGCGCGCCTCTCGCAGTCCGGCGCGATCGAGCGCGTAGATGTCCTTGCCGGCGATCGATACCTGGCCCGATTGCGGCCGCTCCAGGCCCATCACGGCGCGGGCCAGGGTCGACTTGCCGGAGCCGCTTTCGCCGACGATGCCGAGGCTCTGGCCGGCGGCGAGTGCGACGCTGACACCATGGAGCACGCGCAGGCGGCTCTGTTTCGAGAAGATCGACGGGCGCGGCAGGTCGTATTCGCGCACCAGATCGGTGGTCTTGAGGATCACCTCGCTCATGGTGCCACCATCCTTTCGCGCGGATGAAAGCAGGCGGCGCGATGCTGCACATTTCCATCGGTATTGATCAGGTCGAGTGCCGGGATCGCCTGACGGCAGTCGGCCTCGGCGAAGGAACAGCGGTCCGCAAAGGAGCAGTGGGATGGACGGCCAAAGGGATCCGGAACGATACCGGGGATGGCATTCAGCCGCGGGCGGCCATCGCCTTGATGGCGGGAGCCAAGGGCTGCGCCATGCGGCGACGCGGCGAAAAGGCCGCGGGCATAGGGATGCGCCATGCGCGCAAAGACATCGTCCGTGCGCCCGGTTTCGATGATGCGGCCGGCATACATGACCGCGATGCGGTCGGTCATCTCGGAGACGACGCCGAGATCGTGGGTTATCAGCATCAGCGCTGTGCCGGTGTCTTCGATCAGCTCGTCGAGCAGATCGAGGATCTGCGCCTGCACCGTAACGTCGAGCGCCGTCGTGGGCTCGTCGGCAATCAGCAGGTCCGGTTCGCAGGCGATCGCCATGGCGATCATCACGCGCTGCCGCTGGCCGCCGGAGAGCTGGTGCGGGTAGAGATCGAGGTCGAAGCGCGGCGCCGGCAGGCCGACGCGGTCGAGCAGCGCACGCGCTTTCTTCTCCGCATCGGCTTTCGTTTCGCCGAGATGCAGCCGCCGTCCCTCGGTGATCTGCGCGCCGATCGATTTGACGGGATTGAGCGCCGTCATCGGCTCCTGGAAGATCATCGCCATGCGCCGGCCGCGATAGCCGCAATAGTCGGCTTCGCCCAAGCCCGCGAGATTGCGGCCGTCGAAGGAAAGTTCGCCGCGCACCCGCATGCGCTGCGGAAGCAGGCCCATGACGGCAAGGGCTGTCATCGACTTGCCGCTGCCGGACTCACCGACGATCCCAAGCCGTTCGCCGCGGTTGAGTTCGAGATCGATGTCGCAGACGATATCGACCGTGCTTTTGCCCGCGGTGAGTTCGACCGACATGCCGGCCATGTGAAGCAAGGGTTTGGTCATCGTTGCCGCCTCACGCGCGGGTCGAGAATGTCGCGCAGGCCATCGCCGAGCAGGTTGAGGCCGAGCACGGCGAAGGTGATCGCCAGTCCCGGGAAGATCGCGAGCCAGGGCGCCTGATAGATGAAGGTCTGGGCGTCGTTCAGCATCTTGCCCCAGCTCGGCATCGGCGGCTGCGTGCCGAGGCCGACATAGGAAAGGCCGGCTTCGGCAACGATCGCCAAGGCGAACTGGATCGTCACCTGAACGAGCAGCACGTGGTTGATGTTGGGCAGGATGTGCAGAAACGTGATCGCGACGTCGCCGCGGCCAGCGCAGCGCGCGGCCTGCACATATTCGCGTTTCCAGAGGCCCATCGAGGCACCGCGGGTGACGCGGGCAAAGACGGGTATGTTGAAGATGCCGATCGCGATCATCGCGTTGGTAGCGCCCGGACCGAAGATCGCGGTGATGATGACGGCGGTCAGAAGCGCCGGGAAGGCGAAGGCGAGGTCGCTCATGCGCATGACGAGACCATCGACAAAACCGCCGCGAGCAGCCGCCCAAGCGCCAAGCGGCACGCCGATGCCGGCACCGACGAGAACCGCGACGATCGAGACGCTGATCGAGTTGCGGGCGCCGACCATGATCATCGACAGGATGTCGCGGCCGAAGTTGTCGGTGCCGAACCAATGGGCAAGGCTCGGTCCCTGCAGCTTGTCGCGGAAGTTCATCGCCGTCGGCGAATAGGGCGTCCAGACATAGGAGACGAGCGCCATCGCCACGAGGATGACGGTGACGGTGGCGCCGATCGTCAGATTTCGGCTGCCGATAAGCTTGGAGATGAGGCTGGGTTGCGCGGCGGTTGCAGGAGCGGACATCAGTGGCCTCCCCTCGACAGGCGCGGATCGAGGTAACCGTAGACCAGATCGACGAGGAAATTGATGGTGATGACGGAGGCGGCAAGCAGGGTCACCAGCGTCTGCACCGTCACGAGATCGCGCTGCGCGATCGCCTGGAAGACGAGGCGGCCGATACCCGGCAGGTTGAAGACATTTTCGATGATGATCGTTCCGGCAAGCAGGAAGGAAAATTGCAGGCCGATAATGGTGACGACCGGAATGAGCGCATTGGGCACCGCATGCTTCCAGAGAGCGCCCGAACGGCTAAGCCCCTTGGCGCGCGCGGTGCGGATGAAATCCTCGCCGAGCGTCTCGATGACGGCCGAGCGCGTGACGCGTCCGAGAATGGCCGCAAGTGGCAGCCCGAGTGCGAGCGCCGGCAGGATGAGCGAATGCAGGCCGTTCCAGATGCCGCCTTCCCAGCCGGCAAAGCCGGAGGCCGGGAACCAGGCGAGCTTCAGCGCGAAGAGCAGGATGAAGAGAAGCGCCAGCCAGAAGTTTGGGATGGCGACGCCCACCTGGGCGATGCCCATGACGACGGTGTCGCCGGCCTTGCCGCGGTTGGCGGCGGCATAGACGCCGATGGCGATGGCGACGGCGACCGAGATTGCCATGGAGAGCAGCGCCAGCGGCAGCGTCACCAGGATGCGCGGGCCAAGCAGCTCCCGGATCGGCACCGAATAGGTGAGGCTCATGCCGAAATCGCCGACGACGAAGCCGCCGATCCAGTGGAGGTAGCGGATCCAGATCGGCTGATCGAGGCCGAGCTGCCGGTGCAGCGCCGCGATCGCATCTGCGTCGGCATTCATGCCGAGCATCAGCACGGCGGGGTCGCCGGGCAGCACCTGCATCAGCAGAAAGACGATGACTGAGGCGACCAGCGTCGTCAGCAAGAGCGACACGAGGCGACCGCCAATGAAGGAAATCACATCAACCTCCCGGAAAGAGCGAGCGTTGACCGGCGCCGGGTGCGTCAATCAACGGCAGATCTGCGTCCGCCCCAACGAGGGGCAGATGCTGGAGCGGGGTGCGGATTTCCGTCCGCATCCCGCTCAATGAAAGTCGATCAGTTTTCCCAATAGGTCTGGGTCTGGTCGTCGGCCGGCACCGGCATGTTCTTCCAGAGACCCTTCACCTTCTTGTTCCAGACGCCGATCTTCGGCAGCGCGTAGAGGAAGACGTTCGGTTCGTCCGCTGCGAGCTTGCGCTGGAGCTGGCCGATCAGGTCCATCTGCTCGGCCTCGGTCGCAGCCAGCGTGTAGGACTTGTAGAGCGCCTTGTATTCCGGGTTCTGGTAGTTGAAGTAGTACTTGTCGCGCGCATAGATATCGAGGTCGCGGGCTTCCGCATGGGCGATGATCGTTGCGTCGAAGTTCGAGTTCTTGAAGACCTGATCCAGCCATTGTGCGAACTCGATCGGAACGAGGTTCACCTTGATGCCGACTTCGCTGAGCATGGCCGCGATTATCTCGCCGCCGCGGCGGGCATAGGCCGGCGGCGGCAGCATGATGGTGATTTCGAGGTTCTGAACGCCCGCTTCCTGCAGCAGTTGCTGCGCCTTGCCGGGGTCATAGGGGTAGGTCTCGTTCAGATCGACATAACCGGGTTCGACCGGCGAATAATGCGAGCCGATGGTCGTGCCGAAGCCCGAGTAAGTGCCTTCGACCAGCGCCTTGCGGTCGATCGCATGGGCAAGCGCCTGCCGCACTCGCACGTCGTCGAAGGGCTTCTTCGCATTGTTGAGCGCAAGCACCACCTTGCCCGAGGTGCTGCCGACCTCAACCTGCAAGTTCGGGTCGCTCTGGAACTGGCTGACCAGTTCTGCGGCCTGGAACATCGGGAAGGCATCGACGTTGCCGGCAAGAACGGCGGCCGCTGCAGCCGAGGGGTCACTGATGAACTTGAAGGTCACTTCGCTGAGCTTGGCCGGTTCGCCCCAATAGTCGGCGTTCTTTTCCAGCACCACCTTGTCGCCCTTCGCCCATTCCTTGAACTTGAACGGGCCGGTACCGACCGGCTTGGTCTTGTTGTCGGCGGCCGACGACGGCGCGATCATGACCGCGTCGCCCCAGGCCATGTTGAAGAGGAAGTTGGAGGCCGGGCGCTTCAGCGTCACGACCGCGGTGGCCGGATCCGGGCATTCGGTCTTTTCGATCGGCTCGAACAGGCCCTTCTGCGCATTGGTGGAATCGGCCGAGACGGCGCGCTCATAGGAGAATTTCACCACCGAGCAGTCGAAAGCCGTGCCGTCATGGAACTTGACGCCCTGGCGGAGCTTGAAGCTGTAGGTCTTCTGGTCGTCGGAGATCGTCCAGCTCTCGGCGAGCAGCGGCTTCACCGTGCCGTCTTCCACCACCCGGACGAGACCTTCGAAAAGGTTGCCGTAGGTGATGTAGCGGATGGGTGCGGCGGCGCCCGCGGTCGGGTCGAGGCCCGGCGGCTCGAGCACCTGGCCGACGGTGATCGTATCCTTGGCCATCGCCGGCGTCAGCGACGCGGCGATGAAGCACGAGGCAAGCGCCAGTTTCGTCAAATTCATCATGGTTCCCCCGCTTTGCGGTTTCGTTGTTTATGGTCCCGGAAATCAGGTCGAAATAATCAGATCGAGCGTCCGCCGTCGACGTCGAGCGCCACGCCGGTGATCATCGACGCCTGCGGCGAGGCGACGAAGAAGGCGGCCTCCGCAAGGTCTTCCGGCTTCAGCAGGCGTCCGAGCGGAATGGAATCGCGGAACTTCTTGCGGATTTCGTCGGAGTCCTCGCCCATGAAGGTGGTCAGCAGCGGCGTTTCGCCGGCAACCGGGTTGAGCGCGACAACGCGGATGTTGAAGGGCGCGAGTTCGATCGCGAGCGCCTTGGTGGCAGAAACGACCCAGCCCTTGGTCGCGTTGTACCAGGCAAGGTTCGGACGCGGCCGGTTGGCGCCGGTCGAAGCGATGTTGACGATAACGCCCGCCTTGTTTTCCTTCATGTGCGCCAGCAGCGCCCGCGTCATCAGGTAGACGCCGCGCACATTGACGCCGAGGATACGGTCGAATTCGTCGGGCTCGACCAGCTCGGCATTCTGCGGCTTGTGGCCGATGCCGGCATTGTTGATCAGGATATCGACGTGCCCGAACTGCTTGAGACCCGCCGCAACGGCCGCGTTAACGTCGGCTTCCTTGGCGATATCGGCAACCACGGCGATGGCATTGCTGCCGAGTTGCTTGGTGACGCGCTCTGCACCCGCAGCATCGCGATCGACGACGATGACCTTGGCGCCGCCTTCGACGAAGCGCTTGGCAATGCCTTCGCCGAAACCGGAGCCTGCGCCGGTGATGAGAGCGACTTTACCTTCCAGTGACACTTTGTTGTTCCTCCCAAGGAGACTTAGATCATGGGTTGGAGCGCGATGCGGGTGGAACGCCGCCTGCGGTTTTGCGCGCTCTAGCCGTGGTAGACAGAGATGGTTTTCATGCTGGCAAAGCCGTAGAGGGCCTCAAAACCCTTCTCGCGGCCATGGCCCGATTTCTTGACGCCGCCGAAGGGCAGCTCGACGCCGCCGCCGGCGCCGTAATTGTTGATGAAGACCTGGCCGGCGTGCACGGCGCGCGCCATGCGCAACTGCCGGCCGCCGTCATTGGTCCAGACGCCGCAGACGAGGCCATAGTCGGTGCCGTTGGCAAGTCGAATGGCTTCCTCCTCGCCGTCGAAGGGCATGATCACCTGAACCGGGCCGAAGATCTCTTCCTGCACCGTGCGGTGTTGGTGCGGCACGTCGCGCAGCAACGTCGGCGCGACATAGGCGCCCTCGGCCGGCGCGTCGGCGACGATCTCGCCCTGCGCTGCGACCTTCAGGCCATCCTTGGCGGCGTCGGCAAGGAAGCCCTCGACGATCGCCTTCTGCCGCTGCGAGACGACCGGGCCGACCGAGAGATCGCTGCCAGCAGGACCGACCTTCAAGGCGCGGTACCGTTCGCTCATCCGCGCGACCACTTCTTCATAGACGGCACGCTCAACCAGAATGCGCGACGAGGCCGAACAGGTCTGACCGGCATTCTGGATGCCGGCATTGACGAGGAAGGGGACCGCGCGGTCGAGATCCGCATCGGCAAAGACGATCTGCGCCGACTTGCCGCCGAGTTCCAGCGTCACCGGCACGGCGTTCTTCGCCGCCGCCGCCTGCACCATCTCGCCGGTGCGGACCGAGCCGGTAAAGGAGATGTGGTTGACATCGGGGTGTTCCGAAAGCGCTGCGCCCGCCTCCGAGCCGAAGCCGGTGACGATGTTGAGCGCGCCCGAGGGCAAGCCCTCTTCTTCGGCGATGCGGGCGAACTCCAAGATGGTGAGGCAGGCCTCTTCGGCCGGCTTGACGACGGCGGCGTTGCCCATGGCAAGGGCCGCGCCGAGGCTGCGGCCGAGGATCTGCATCGGGTAGTTCCAGGGGATGATATGGCCCGTGACGCCATGTGGCTCGTAGACGGTCAGTACGGTGAAGCCGTTCTGATAGGGGATGGTGTCGCCATGAACCTTGTCGGCGGCGCCGCCATAGAATTCGAGATAGCGCGCAAGCGCCACGACATCGGCGCGCGCCTGGGTCAGCGGCTTGCCGACATCGCGTGCTTCGAGCTCCGTCAGAAGGTCGATGTTGCGCAGCACACCGGCCGAAATCCGGGTCAGCACCCGGCCGCGCTCGGTCGGCGTCAGGCGTCCCCACTCACCTGAGAGTGCCGCGCGTGCCGAACGCACGGCGAGATCGATATCGTCCCGAGTGCCCCGGGCGATGCGCGCAAATTCCTGGCCGTTGGAAGGATCCCTGACGGCGATGAACTCGCCGCCCGTTGCGTCCTGCCACTTGTTCGCGATGAAATTGCCGTAGGTCTTCACAGTCATGCCTCTTTGTCAGTCCCGCGCTCTTCAAGCAGCGCCTTCAATCTCATGGCCGTCGCGTTGATGTGGGCGCGGGCCAGTTTCTCGGATTCATCAAGGTTCCGTGCGGCGATCGCCTCGACGATCAGCCCGTGTTCGGCGACCGCAGTGCTCGCCCGCTCGCTCGAAAGCGAAAAGGCCGGGGCAAAAACCTGCGAGGTCATGCGCAGAAGCGGCCCGAGCGGCGCCAGCGACGCATTGCGCGAGGCCGCAACGATCGCCTCGTGAAAGACGACGTTGGACTGTGTGTAGGCGCCTGGATCCCAGTTTTCGACGGTCTTGCGCTGGCGCTCCACCTGCTTTGCCAGATCCTTGATCTCGGCATTTGTCGCCCGCTCGGCGGCGTTGCGGGCCGCCACGCCATCCATCGCCTCACGCACCGCGTAGGCGTCCAGCAGTTTTGGCAGGTCGGCGGTTGCGACCCGGACACCGCTGCCCGGCTTGTTGACGACCAGCCCGTCGCGCTCGAGCACGCGCAGCGCCTCGCGCAGCGGCGTGCGGCTGATGCCGAACTCGGCGGCGATCTTTTCCTGGCGCAGCGTCGCGCCCGGCGCATAGACGCCGGCATAAATACGTTCGCGAAGGGCCTGGGCCACTTCGTCGAGCAAGCGTGACTGGCTTCGCCATTCAAAGGATTGGTTCATCGATCCCTCCCAAGATCGAGGTAAATTGTATCCAGGATACAGGCCGAGTCAATCCGGTGATGACACATAAGTCCCAGGGATTGTCAGCAAGTGCTGGCGACGCCGTCGGCTTCGGCAGTCCCGACTTGCGCCGCCGCGTTGACGCGCCGCTCGCCGCGGCTTCTATTAGGAACTGCTATGGTGGGAGGCTGGCCGTGCAGATGCTTGATTGGATTGCGATTATCCTGTTCCTCGTGACCTGGGTGGGACTGGAGCCGATGATGGCGCTTGGTTGGCCGCGCCGGACAGACAGCCTGATGCTGGACATGGTGCGTGTCCGGCAGGCCTGGATGCGCGAGGTGCTGACGCGGGATACCAACATCATCGGTGACGCCGCCATTCTCGGTCACACGATCAATTCGGCCTCGTTCTTCGGCTCGGCCAATCTCATCGTCATCGTCGCCATGAGCAGTGCGCTTTTCATCCAGCCGACGATTGGCCTTCAGTCGGGCATCATCGCGATGTTCGCGCCGATCGAGCCGTTGTGGCTGTTTCAATGCAAGGTGCTGCTCGTCATGGCGACCTTGCTGCGCGGGCTGTCCGAATTCATCTGGGCGGTGCGGCAGATCAACTATTGCCTCGCAGCGATCGGAGCGAGCCCTTCGCGCGAAGAAGCCCGCGACATCGCCGCATGGGCCCACGCCCTGTCGCTGATGATCAATCCGGCCCTTCGATCCTTCAGCCAGGGTGTCCGCTCCTATTACTTCACCGTTGCCGCCGCGCTCTGGTTCCTGGGGCCGATCGCCTTTCTTATCGCCATCGTCGGCTCGGTCGCGCTTCTCGTCTGGAGACACAGCTGGTCGGATACGGCCAAGGGCGTGATGGAGGTGCGCAAGCTGCTCGACGAGAGCCATCCGACGGCGGCCGCGGTAGAACCCTCAACAGCCGTCCGTTCTCCGGCGGCAAACAGCTGAGGGTTTTTGGCGTGACCGGTTGGAATTGGCCGGCGAGGTAACCACCTAGTATCCGTAACGTTCTGGAGGCGGTCGCCCATGTCAGACAATCCGATCAAGATCCCCGGTCCCGATCATCCGATCACCACCGAGAGAAACCAGGCCCGTGTCGTCGTCACCCTCGGCGGGCGCGTCATTGCCGACACCCGCGATGCGCTGGCTCTGCGCGAGGCAACCTATCCCGCTGTGCAGTACATCCCGCGTGAGGATGTCGACATGTCCTTGCTTGAGCGCACCGATCATTCGTCCCATTGTCCCTATAAGGGTGACGCCTCCTATTTCAGCATCCCCTTGGGCGGCGAGCGGTCGCGCAACGCCGTCTGGACCTATGAAAACCCGCACGCGGCGGTGGCCGCCATCAAGGACCGGTTGGCCTTCTATCCGGATCGGGTGGATAAGATCGAAGAGATCCAGCCCTAGCATCCGCGCTCAAGTGAGGGCTACTGCGCTCGTTCGAACGCACGGTGCCCTGGCCGCGAGGTCACGCGTCGCGAATCCGAAACGTTTCGCGCACGGCCTTCAAGAATTCTGCCACTTTCGGCAGATCGCCGAGTTGCTGGTGGAAGAGATAGTAAAGATGGGTGGATGGCCCCGACCACTCGGGAAGAACCGGAACGAGCCGTCCGGCGGAGACGCCATCGGCGGCGAGCGCATCGCTCAGCATGCCGATGCCGAGGCCCTCGGCGATCAGCCGCTCGCTGATCGCCGGATCGTCGACGACGACCGATGGCGGGCGCTCGAGCGTAAAGTGCCTGTTGCCGTCTGACAGCACCCAATGGGCAAGCTCCCGTCGCATGCGCGTCCGGTGTGCCACCAGGGCGACGTGCATGAGGTCCTCGGGCGAAGACAGCGCCAATCCTGCGCAATAGGCGGGAGAGGCATAGAGGCGCTGCTCGATCGTTCCGATCTTGCGGTAGATCATCTCGCTGTCGACGGGTTCGCCCATCCTTAAGGCCACGTCGACGCCTTCGCCGATCAGATCGACATTTTGGTGGGTGGTCTGCATGTCGACCTGGACTTCTGGGCAGAGTTCCGCATAGCGCTTCAGGATCGGTGGCAGGAAGGTACGGGCAAAGGCGACTGACGTCGCGACCCTTAGGCGCCCGCGCGCCGTACCGTCGGCCGGTTGGAAGCCGGCGATGCCGCGGTCGATGAGCTCGACGGCGCCCCCGACCGATTCCAGCAGATGCTTTCCGGCCTCGGTCAAGGAGACCCGGCGGGTGGAGCGCAGCAGCAGGGCGACGCCAAGCGCTGCCTCAAGCTCGCCCAGGCGCCGGCTGACCGTGCTCGGTGGCAGGTGCAGGCGAAGCGCAGCTGAGGAAAAGCTCTCTGAGCGGGCGACCTCGAGGAAAATCCTGAGGCTGTTGAGATCGGCAGATTGGGGGGATTTCATGCGTTTCCGGAACAATTACTTCCACGATCGCAGGATAATCGACCGACGGTTGAATTGATAGCGTCTCGGCATCCAATCGAAGGAGCCGATCATGACCACTCGCAGACAAGCTTTGGGCCTTCTTGCCGCCGCGGCCCTGTTGCCGCTCGCACCGCGGATCGCCTTTTCCGCCGCGCCATTATCGACCGTCGCCAATGCCGGTTACTATCGCTTCCGCTTCGGAAAGTTCGAAGTCACCGCCTTGTCGGACGGCACCTTGGCGTTGCCGATGACAAAGATCTATCAGAACGAACCGGAAGGCGAGCTGCAGCGCAGGCTGGACGAAAACTTCCTCGGCAAGGAGCCGCATCTGTCGATCAACGCCTATCTCGTCAACGACGGCGAACGGCTGGTGCTGATCGATGCCGGGTCGGGGAGCCTGCTCGGCATTGCCGCCGGCAAGCTCTTGAGGCATCTCACGGCCTCCGGCTATCGCGCCGACCAGGTCGACGCGGTGATCCTGACCCATGTGCACGCCGACCACTCGGGCGGCCTCACCATCGACGGCAAAGCACAATTCCCGAATGCCGAGATCCATCTCGCCGAGCGCGAATACCGCTACTGGATCGAGCGGGAGGGCGTGACGGCGCTGACCGAGGCGCAGAAGACCGACTTTCAGCGAGCGCACGATGCCCTGGCCCCCTATATCGCCGCCGGAAAAGTGAAGCGTTTCGCCGACGACGCGGACGTCTTGCCGAACCTCGGATCGACCCTGCGCGCCGGGCACACGCCCGGGCATTCCGCGATCGTGCTGAAAGCGGATGACGGCCAGCGCCTCGTATTCTGGGGGGACGTCATTCACGGCGACTACATCCAGTTCGACACGCCTGACGTCTTCGTCAGCTTCGACGTCGACGGCACCGCGGCGGCAGCGACGCGTGCCGTGGCGCTGGCGGATGCGGCCGATGGGCGATACCTCGTCGCCGGTGCGCATCTGCCGTTCCCCGGTGTTGGCCATGTGGCGCGCGACGAGACGCTCTATCGCTTCGTCCCCTGGAACTACGTCGAGTAGCGGGTGGCAGCTTAGGCCTTGTCTACGAGATGACGTTGCGGACGAAGGTCACGACGCCGTCGCCGTCATTGATGTAGGCATAGGCCTGCGCCGAGCTGTAGACGGTGCACCAACCTCGCCATTCTCTCGGACTGAGTGGGTGCTTAGCCGTTGATCGCCTGGATCAAGCCGCAGTCGGGCACGACGGCGCTTCTGAAATACGACCTGCCGATGACTTCAGAGGCATTCTGCCTGCAACTGCTACAGCGAACCGGCGTGATGTTCACGCCGGGCAGCGCCATGGACATGGGAGGCTATCTCAGGATCGGCTACGCCAACAACGAAGGCATTCTACGCGGAGGCTTGAGGCGCGTCTCCGCGTTCCTGCGGGAGCACCAGGCGGCGGCCGCCTGAGGGGAGTTTCCGTCAGGGCGCGATATCCAGTTCCGGGTAATTGCGGAAGATGCCGTCTTCATTGAAGGCCAGCCGTCGCGATGAGGCGAGATAGGCGGCGATGTTCGGCCGGGCTTTCACCGAGGCGTGCAGTTTCATGAGATTGGGGTAGTCCTCCTCATAGTGCCGCATCGCTTTGGCAAAGGCATAGCGTAGCCCCTCGATCACCTGGAACAGCGAAAGGTCGACATAGGTGACGGCGTTCCCGACTGCATGGCCGCTGCCATCAGGGTTTTGCGCGAGAATCCGCTCGAAATAACCGAGAAACTTCGGGATGCGGTTGGTGACGAATTCGAATGCGCGGTCCTTCGCCTCCGCCTTCTGCTCCTCATAATATTTCGAAGTCGCGATCGGATGGTGCGTGTCATGCACTTCGGCGATTAAGTCGGTGACGGTGAGCTGCAGGCCATTGGCGAACCACTGCAGCGCCTCACCGTCAGGCGCAAGGCTGAGCTTGGGGCCGAGGTAGAAGAGGATGTTGGCGACATGCGAGATGATCTGGTTGCCATCTTTCAGAAAGGGCGGCGCAAATGGCACGTGCGCCTCGGTGGCGCTCTCCATCAGCTTCAGCATCTCCCCGGTGCCGCGGCCCGGCGCGCGCGTCACATCGACATAAGCGGCGCCGGCGTCCTCGAGTGCCAGTCGGACAAATTCACCGCGCCCCTGGATGCCGTCCCAGTAGTACAATTCATAGGTCATGATGCCTCGATCCCATTCTCGATACCCGGTTGATATAGGCGCCGCGGCAGCGGCGGCGAGGGGAGGCCCTGACTTCGGACGCCTGCTCTGTCGAACAGGGGCGATCACATGCTAAGGCGCTATGAACACGTGTGGTGGGGAGTAGTCCAGGTGAGCAAGCCGAACTATCGCGACATTGCTGAACTGGCAGGCGTCGGTACCGCGACGGTCGAGCGGGTCTTGAACGGCCGCGGTGGTGTTCGCCCGGACCTCGTCGAAAAAGTCGTCGTTGCGGCGCGCGCGCTGAATTATCCGCGAACCCTTCCCGAGACCCATCGCGGGCTTTTGCGCATCGATGTGCTGATGGTGCGGCCGGAGACGACCTTCTATCGCCGCCTGTCGCAGGCCTTTCAGCGGATCGCCGAGACGCTGGATCCGCTCGTCGTCGTGCATCGCAGCTTTACCGAGGAAATGAAGCCGGAGGAGATCGCCAGGCGCATCCTTTCAGCCGAGGTTAGCCGCGCCGGATTGATCCTGGCCGTGCCCAATCATCCGCTGATCAGCGCCGCTGTCGAAGCCGTGATCGTGCGCGGCGTGCCGGTGGTCCATGTCGTGACAAGGGCCTCGCACGACTTGGGCGAATTCGTCGGCATCGACAATCACGCGGCCGGACGAACGGCGGCACTCTTCATCGCGCGCATGGCGCGCAAGGCGGGGCCAGTCGTCGCGCTCTGCCACCCGATCTATCAGGTCCATCGCGACCGCCTCAGTGGCTTCTCGGACTATTTTGAGGGGCATCCGGGCGACCGCCGGTTCGAGTGGCTGGGTTTTACCCGCGACGAGGAGCACTATGGCGCCGAAACGTTGCGATGGGCGCTCGACATGTATCCGGATATGGCCGGGCTCTATAATGCCGGCGGCGCGAATGCGGCCCTGATCGACGTGCTTCGCCGACATAAGCGTGGCACCGAAATCTTCTTCGTCGGCCATGAGCTGACCGACTACACCCGCAAGGCGCTTAGCGACGGCATCATGGACGTCGTGCTCGACCAGGCGCCGGAGGCACAGGCCCGTCGCTCGCTTGACCTGATGCTGCGGCGGATCGGGCTTTCCGAGATGGAGCCGGACACCGCCCCCATTCGCTTCATTACCATCACAGCCGAAAGCCTTTGATCTGATTTGATCAAACAAGCTTTCGCCGTTCCGACCGCCTCCTGCTAGATTTTTATCAAGAAGGAGGCGCTCCGACAGACCCGGAAAGCAACCTCCTTCGAAGGATTTAGGGCGGAGCGCATGCGGTCCGCCGGGAGGAGAGCGCCATGGACGATCTGAAATATGGAACCCGCAACAAGCGCGGCGACTGGGCGCCGAACGAGCCGATCGAAACGGCGCCGCTGTTTGCCTTCCCGCCAAAACTGCTGGCGCTCGTCAAGTGGCTGCCGCATTACTTCTTTCCTTGGAATGCGATCTTCGCGGCGTCGGCCGTCGTCTATTGGGCCTGGGTGATCCCGCCGGTCGAGGCGATGCAGAGCTTGAGCGTCGGCTGGATCGCCTGGCTCTATGCGGTCAACGCGGTTTGCGTCTTCTTCTTCTACGGCGCTTTCGAGCTGCATCTCTATGTGCTGAAACGGCAGGAAAACCGGTTCAAGTACAACGGCAAGTTTCCGGCCGAGCAGAAGAGCAAAGCCTTCTGGTTCGAAAGCCAGAATCTCGACAACATCCTGCGCACGTTCCTCTCAGGCGTGACGATCTGGACCGCCGTCGAAGTCGCCATGCTCTGGGCCTACGCCAATGGCTATGCGCCGTGGCTGAGCTTCGCGGACAATCCCTGGACGCTCGCGCTCGTCGCATTGGTGGTGCCTGTTATCCACGAGTTCCATTTCTTCTGCATCCACCGGCTCATCCACACGCCGCTGCTCTACAAGTGGGTGCATTCGGTCCACCACAATTCGGTGAACCCGTCGCCCTGGTCGTCGCTGTCGATGCATCCGGTCGAGCACCTGCTCTACTTCGCCACCGCCTTCTATCACCTGATCCTGCCGTCCAACCCGATCCTGATGCTTTACCAGCTGCACTACGCGGGCTTCGGTGCCATTCCCGGCCATGTCGGCTTCGACAAGGTCGAGGTCGGTGAAGAGACGCTCGTCGATAGCCACGCCTATGCGCATTACCTGCACCACAAGTATTTCGAGGTGAATTACGGCGACGCCCTGATCCCGCTCGATCGCTGGTTCGGCACCTGGCACGACGGCTCCAAGGAGGGCGAGGCGCGGATGCAGGAGCGCTACCGCAAACGCAAGGAAAAACTCGCAGCCCGCAAGGCACGCAACACCATCGGGGAGGCAGCAGAATGAGCAACGTGATCACCTGGGTACCAGCCTGCAAGCTGGACGATATCGAACAGGAAGGGGCGATCCGCTTCGACCATGGCGGCCGAACCTACGCCGTCTACCGCGGTCCCGACGATAGCGTCTATTGCACCGCCGGGCTCTGCACCCACGAGGCCGTTCACCTCGCTGATGGCCTCGTCATGGACTACGAGGTGGAATGTCCCAAGCATTCCGGCGCCTTCGATTATCGCACCGGTGAAGCCATCAGGCTTCCGGCCTGCGAGAATCTCAAGACCTATCCCGCCGAAATCGTCGACGGCGAGGTTCGTGTGGCGCTCGGCTAAGGCCACCACGCAAGCATTGATCAGGCCCATCGGGCCTCCGGAATGCGATCGGGTGATCCGGCACCCTCGGGAGGAAATCATGAAATCCATGTACCTGGCGGCTGCGCTTGCCGCCTTGATGGGAAGTGCTGCCTCGGCGGAGACGATCGGCGTCTCGATGCAGAGCTTCGACAACAACTTCCAGACGCTGCTGCGTGAGGGCATCAATGCCCGCGCTGCCGAAGTCAACGGCGCCACCGTTCAGATCGAAGACGCACAGACCGACATCTCCAAGCAGCTCAACCAGGTGAACAATTTCATCGCGGGCGGCGTCGACGCGATCATCATGACGCTGACGGATACCTCGGCCGCCCCCGGCATCAGCGAAGCCGCTGAGAAGGCCGGTATTCCGCTCGTCTATCTCAATCTAGAGCCGGATAACCTCGGCAAGCTGCCGGAAAAGCAGGCCTATGTCGGCTCGAAAGAAACGGACTCCGGCAGATTGGGTGCGGAAGCTGCCTGTTCGCTGCTGAAGGAAAAGGGCAAGGCCAGTGATGCGCAGGTCTATATCCTGATGGGAGACCTTGCTCACCAGGCCTCGCGCGACCGCACCTCGGCGTTCAAGGAAACGCTCGCTGCCGGCGACTGCAAGGGTGCGACGATTGCCGACGAGCAGTCGGCCGCCTGGACGCGCACCAATGCGATGGATCTCACCACCAACTGGATCACCGCCGGACAGCCGATCGACGTGGTCTTTGCCAACAATGACGAAATGGCGATCGGCGCCATCCAGGCGCTGAAGGCCGCCGGTGTATCGATGGACGACGTGATCGTCGTTGGCATCGACGCGACCCAGGACGGGCTTGCCGCCATGGCCGCCGGCGACCTCGACGCAACCGTATTCCAGAACGCCAAGGGGCAATCGGCTAGCGCCGTCGACACGGCCGTCTCGCTGGTGCGCGGTGAAAGCGTCAAAAAGAACGTCTGGGTTCCCTTCGAGCTCGTTACGCCGAAAAACATGGCCGATTACGCGGCGCGCAACTGATCCTCCTCCTGCATGTTTCCTTAATCGTCGCCGATTGAAGCACAGAAACATGCAGGAATTCAGAGTTTTACAGCGACCTTTGCGCGTCTGAACGGATGCGCGGCGCTGTGGGCCGGCGCACTTCTCCTGCCTGCGCCGGCCACCTTTTTGAACGGGCTGACAAATCTTGCGTGCGGTTTTGCGACCGCCCCGCACGTCAACGCATGATCTACGGAGCAAGCCATGGATCGCATCGTCATAATCGGCGCCGGGGAATCCGGCACGCGCGCGGCCTTTGCCCTGCGTGAAACTGGCTTTGCCGGCAGCGTCACGCTCATCGGCACGGAACCGCATCTGCCCTATGAGCGGCCACCGTTGTCGAAGCCGCTCAATGGCGCCGTACAGATGAAGCCGATCTGCGGCGCTGAGGCGCTGGAGGCCGCCGGTATCGACTACCGGCAAGGTGTTTCTGCATCCCGACTGGATGCCGGTGACCGCTCCGTCACCTTGAGCGATGGCCGGACGCTCACCTATGACAAGCTGTTGCTCGCCACCGGCGCCCGTCCGAGGCGCCTCGCTTGCATAGGGACCGAGCGCGCACTGGATTTCCGCACCTACGCCAATGCGGCGGCGATCTTCGCCCGTGCCGAAGCCGGCAGACACGTTGCGATCATCGGCGGTGGACTGATCGGCATGGAGCTTGCGGCGGTGCTGCGCGGCAAGGGCATCATGGTTAGCGTTATCGAAATGGCGCCGAAGCCGCTCGGTCGCGCGGTGCCGCCGCGTTTTGCCGCGAAGCTTCATGCCCGGCATCAGGATGAGGGCGTCACCTTCCATCTGGGGCAGGGGATCGCCGAAATCACCGGTGATGCGGTTGTTCTTTCCGACGGCACTCCGGTGCCGGCCGATATCGCCGTCGCCGCCATCGGCGTCCAGCCGGATACAGCACTCGCGGAGGCGGCGGGGCTTGCCGTCGGCAACGGTATCCTGACGGATGGCTATCTGCGCACCAGCGATCCGAACATCTATGCATCAGGCGATTGCGCCGCCGTGGCCCAGCCGGGTGGCGGGTATGTGCGCTTCGAAAGCTGGCGCAATGCACGCACCCAGGCCGAGGTCGCGGCCCTCAACATGGCCGGCGGCAAGGAGGCTTTTTCTGCCATCCCCTGGTTCTGGACCGATCAATACGATCTCGGCCTGCAGGTGGCGGGCCTGCCCCATCCGGACCATCAAAGCGTGACACGCCAACTCGATGGTGGCGAACTCGAATTCTACCTCGATGGCGGGCGTCTCGTCGCCGCCGCTGGCCTCGGTTTCGGCAATGGTCTCGCCAAGGATATCAAGCTCTCGGAAATGCTGATTGCTGCCGGCGTCAGTCCCGATCCGGGAGCGCTCGCCGACGCCAGCGTGAACCTCAAGGCGCTGCTCAAAAGTGCCAGGGCCGCCTGATGCAGAAGCTGCTTGTCTTTCAATCGCTCTGGGCGATGGAGCGCCGGCATGCGGACGGCTTTGAGCGCAGTCTCGAAGAGAACATCGCAATGATCGTCGAGGCCGGGTTCGACGGCATCAGCGCGCATTATACCAATCGGCGCGATGTCGAGCACCTCAATGCCGTGATCCGCGGAACGGGCTTGAAGATCGAGGGCGTCTGTTTTCCTCGAAGCGTCGAGGATTTGCGCCTGACGCTGGAACTGGCCTCGGAGTTTCCGGTGAGCCACATCGATCTGCAGGCCGATGTTCGCCCGCGCCGGGTCGAGGATTGCCTGCCGCTGCTTGACGGCTGGGCCAGGCTTGCTGAGGAAATGGATGTTCCCGTCTATATCGAAACCCACCGTCACCGGATCACCAACGACCTCCTCTTCACGCTCGACCTGCTCGACCGGCGGCCCGATCTGCCGCTCTTGGCCGACCTCTCGCACTATCTCGTTGGCCGGGAATTCGCCTTTCCGGTGGAAGACGAAAGCCACGCCCAGATCCAACGCATTCTGCGCAACGCCGGCGCCTTCCACGGCCGTATCGGCTCCTGCCAGCAGATCCAGATCGAGCTTTCCTTTCCCCACCATCTGCCCTGGGTCGCTCTCTTCCGCGAGTGGTGGGACTACGGCTTCCGGCACTGGCGCTCCCACGCTGCCAACGATGCCGAGCTGGTCATGACGTGCGAACTCGGCCCAAGGCCCTATGCCATCACCGACAGGGACGGTAACGATACGACTGATCGCTGGGCCGAGGCGCTTTTGCTTCGCGAGATGGCCTGCGAGATCTGGGCGGAAAGTGCCAATTCCCCGACGGGTGAAGCACGGGATCTGAGGACGCCTGAACTCGTCATTTAACGAAGGACGGCCGGAACGGCAGATTGTGCTCGAGGCCGAGCCAGGGCGGGTTTTCCGCATACATTTCCACGATCAGCGCCTTGATCAGCTCGATGTAACGGGAATTGTCGCCGACCCGATGGTTGAGGATGACGGGTGAGGTCGCCCGCTCGCCCTCGATCATGCGATAGTGCAGATCGGAGCGGACCTGACGCGCAGAGGACGGGACGATACAAAGTCCGGCATCCGAGGCGACGAGGCCAAGCGCACTCTGGATCTCACGCACCTCATGCACCTCGGCCGGGCGCACATCCTGCGCGTGGAGCAGGCTCAACACGTGATCGGCATAGCTCGGGCGCGGTTCCTTCGGGTAGACGATCAGTTTTTGCCCGGCAACCGCACTCAACGGAAGCGGAGATGTGTCATCGGCAAACGGCGTGCCCTGCGGTATCGCCAAGGCGAGGCGCTCTTCCCGCATGAGGATGCCGGCGACATTGGGATCGTTGTGATGCAGCCGCCCGAAGCCGACATCGATCCGGCCTTCCTTCAGCGCCGCGATCTGCTGCACCGACACCATCTCCAACAGCCGGATATCGAGTTCCGGCGCGTTCTGCCTGAGCTTGCGCACCAGCGTCGGCAGCCCGCCATAGAGCGTGGACGCGACGAAGCCGATCGACAGCACGCGGTTCTGGTTGAGACCGACGCGGCGGGTCGCCTCTACCATCTGTTCCACCCGGCCGAGCACTTGCAGCGATTGTTCGTAAAACAATCGCCCCGCTTCCGTCAGCCGCACCGGCCGGCTCTTGCGGATGATCAGCGGCACGCCCAGTTCTTCCTCAAGAAGCTGGATCTGCCGGCTCAAGGGCGGCTGGGCGATGTGCAGCTGCTCGGCAGCGCGGGTGAAGTTGCGCTCGCGGGCGACGGCGACGAAGTAGCGAAGCTGGCGCAGATCCAATGTTACAGCCCCCATTTTCCTACCGTTGCGGTATGTTGCAGTGCGGCAAGCGCATGAATGCGCGTAATCTTTGCCATACTATACCGTCAAGGTATCATAGGTAACCTATTTGGTGTTGGACGTCACCCGCTGCGTGGGCGCACATTCAGGTCATGAACACGACCCTTGCACCCATCGCCCCGACAGCAGCCCTCTTCCCCGTGATCGAACGGGTCGAGACCATGCTGGTCGACCTGCCGACCATCCGGCCGCACAAGCTGTCGGTCGCGACCATGACCGGCCAGACGCTGATGCTGGTGAAGGTCCATTGCAGCGACGGAACGGTCGGCATTGGCGAGGGTACGACGATCGGCGGGCTTGCCTATGGCGGCGAGAGCCCGGAAAGCATGAAGCTTGCGATCGATACCTATTTTGCGCCTGTCATGGTCGGTGAGGACGCGACCCACGTGAAGGCGCTGATGGCGCGCATCGGCAAGGCGATCAAGGAAAACCGTTTCGCCAAGAGCGCGGTGGAAACGGCGCTGCTCGACGCCCATGGAAAGCGCCTGGGTCTGCCGATCAGCGAACTGCTCGGCGGGGCACTGCGCAAGCGCCTGGCGGTCGCCTGGACGCTGGCGTCGGGTGACACGGCCAAGGATATCGCCGAGGCCGAGAAGATGCTCGAGCTACGCCGTCATCGGATCTTCAAGCTGAAGATCGGTGCCAGGCCGCTGAAGGACGATATCGCCCATGTGGCGGCGATCAAGAAGGCGCTCGGCGAGCGCGGCGCGGTGCGCGTCGACGTCAACATGGCCTGGAGCGAATTTGAGGCCGCCTACGGCATGGCAGCGCTCGCCGATGCCGGATGTGAGCTGGTCGAGCAGCCGGTGGCTTCGACCGCAGCGCTCGGTCGCCTCGTCCGCCGTTTCCCGCTGGCGCTGATGGCCGACGAGTCCCTCACCGGACCCGAGAGCGCCTTCGAGATCGCCAAGACCAAGGGGGCCGACGTCTTCGCGGTCAAGATCGAACAGAGCGGAGGTCTGTTCAATGCGCAGCGCGTGGCGGTCATCGCCGATGCCGCGGGCATTGAACTCTATGGCGGCACGATGCTGGAAGGTGGTGTCGGCACAGTGGCGTCAGCCCACGTGTTTTCCACCTTCGCCAAGCTGCAATGGGGCACGGAGCTCTTCGGTCCGCTGCTTTTGACCGAGGAAATTCTGGCGACGCCGCTCGACTACAGCGACTTCGAGCTGACGGTGCCGGATGCTCCAGGGCTCGGGATCGAACTCGATGAAGATCGGCTGAAATTCTTCGCGCGCGACGGGCTGCGCAAGACGATCAGCGTTGCGAAGTAAGGACTGAGCCATGCTGTTTCACGTCAGAATGGATGTTCGCATTCCCCACGATCTGCCTGCCGAGCAGGCGGCGGAGATCCTCGCCCGGGAAAAGGCCTATTCGCAACAGCTGCAGCAGAGCGGCAAGTGGCGGCATATCTGGCGGATCGCCGGGCAGTACGCGAACTACAGCGTCTTCGACGTGAAGGACAATGCCGAGCTGCACGAGATCCTCTCGGGGCTGCCGCTGTTCAAGTTCATGCAGATCGAGGTCACGCCGCTGCTTCGGCACCCATCCTCGATCCGCGAGGACGATAGCTGAGAATTTGTGCGTGCCGCGGCCGGGAGGTTTGGCAAGCGGCTTGAGCTTCAAGACAATCCAAGTGGAGGAATTGATATGAACGTGAAGATTTTCGACAAGCCGGAGACTCAAGCTTTCCTGAAGGTTCTGAGCGGCCTCGACAAGGACGGCGGCAACCCGCGTGTCAAAGAGATCGTGCACCGGCTGATGTCTGACCTGTTCAAGGCGATCGACGATCTCGACATCACCCCGGACGAATACTGGACCGGTATTGCCTGGCTGAACGAGATCGGCGCTGCCGGCCAGGCCGGCCTGATCTCGCCCGGCCTCGGCCTCGATCACTTCCTCGATGAACGTCTCGACGCGATCGACGAAGCGCTCGGCATCGAGAATCAGACGCCGCGCACCATCGAAGGTCCGCTCTATGTCGCCGGCGCACCGGCCTCGGAAGGCTTCGCCCGTCTCGACGATGGCCGCGACACCAATGGCCAGACGCTGATCATGCACGGCACCGTCTATGATGCCGACGGCCAGCCGCTGAAGGGCGCGACGGTCGAAGTCTGGCACTGTGACACCCGCGGTTTCTATTCGCACTTCGACCCGACCGGCCTGCAGGCGCCGTTCAACATGCGCCGCACGATCGTCACCGACGCCAAGGGCTGTTACAAGTTTCAAAGCATCGTGCCGCACGGCTACGGCGTGCCTCCGGGAAGCCCGACAGAGCAGCTGCTTTCCGCCCTTGGCCGTCACGGCCAGCGCCCGGCCCACATCCATTTCTTCATCAGCGCCGATGGGCACCGCAAGCTGACGACCCAGATCAACATCGCCGGCGACCCGCTGGTCAACGACGACTTCGCCTATGCGACGAGGGATGGCTTGGTGCCTGACGTCACCGAGCGGACCGACGAGGCGAGCATCAAGGCGAACAACCTCTCCGGCCCCTTCGCCGAGATCGAATTCGACATCCATCTCACCTCACTGGTGAACGGCGTCGACAACCAGATCAACGAGCAGCGTAAGCGCGCCGCCGCCTGATCACCTCTGCGGCGGCCGACTGAGCCGCCGCCCCCTGACATCAGACATTGTTGCAATCGCTAGAGCCGAGCACGGATCAGCCGTTTGCGGGAGAAGAACCATGTCCGCCGTTATCGACAAAGCCCAAGCCCTCGACGACCTGCTCGCCACCGCGGTCGAGGACGATCATGAGGCCGGCACGTTCCGCTGCCGCCGCGACATCTTCACCAACGAAGACCTCTTCGAGCTGGAGATGAAGCACATCTTCGAGAGCAACTGGGTCTATCTCGCCCACGAGAGCCAGATCCCCGAGAACAACGACTATTACACCACCTATATCGGCCGGCAGCCGGTTGTCGTCACCCGTGACAAGACGGGCGAACTGCACGCCGTCATCAATGCTTGTGCCCATCGCGGCGCCATGCTCTGCCGGCGCAAGCACGGCAACAAGGGCAGCTTCACCTGTCCCTTCCACGGCTGGACCTTCTCCAACACCGGCAAGCTCCTGAAGGTGAAGGACGAGAAGACGACGCAGTATCCGCCGCAGTTTGCCAAAGACGGTTCGCACGACCTGAAGCGCGTTGCCCGTTTCGAGAGCTATCGCGGCTTCCTGTTCGGCAGCCTCAATCCTGATGTCACCTCGCTCGAGGACTATCTCGGCGAAACGAAAGTCATCATCGACCAGATCGTCGACCAGGCGCCTGACGGTCTCGAGGTACTGCGCGGCAATTCCTCCTATATCTACGACGGAAACTGGAAGCTGCAGATGGAGAACGGCTGCGACGGCTATCACGTCAGCTCCGTTCACTGGAACTATGCCGCCACTATGGGCCGGCGCAACGAGGAGGGCACAAAGGCGGTCGATGCCTCGAGCTGGAGCCGCTCGATAGCCGGCGTCTACGGTTTCGACAACGGCCACATCCTGCTCTGGACCAACACCATGAACCCGGAGGTCCGGCCGATCTACAGCCACCGCGAGGAGATCAAGGCGCGCGTCGGCGAGGTGCAGGCGGATTTCATCGTCAACCAGACCCGCAATCTCTGCCTCTATCCGAACGTCTTCCTGATGGACCAGTTCAGCACGCAGATCCGCGTCACCCGTCCGATCAGCGTCGACAAGACCGAGATCAGCATCTTCTGCTTCGCGCCGAAGGGTGAAAATGCGGCCGATCGCACGCTGCGCATCCGCCAATACGAAGATTTCTTCAATGTCTCCGGCATGGGCACGGCCGACGATCTCGAGGAGTTCCGCGCCTGCCAGCAGGGTTACGCCGGCATCACCGCGCTCTGGAACGATCTCTCTCGCGGTGCGCCGCTCTGGATCGACGGTCCGGATGAGAACGCCAGGCGCATGGGCATCGCACCGCTGCTCTCGGGCGAGCGCAGCGAAGACGAAGGCCTCTTTGTCCGCCAGCACGAATATTGGGCGAAGGTGATGCGCACAGCACTTGCCTCCGAAAAGCAGGGAGCGGTCGCATGACGATCTCCTATGACACCGCCTGCGCCTTCCTCTATCGCGAAGCGCGCCTGCTCGACGACCGGCAATGGGACGAATGGCTGACCTGCTATGCGCCGGACGTCAGCTACTGGATGCCGGCCTGGGACGACGACGATCAGTTGACCGAAGATCCGCAGTCGCAGATCTCGCTGATCTATTACCCGAGCCGCGATGGCCTGGAAGATCGCGTCTTTCGCATCAAGACCGAACGCTCTGGAGCGTCCACGCCGGAGCCGCGCACAAGCCACAACGTCACCAATGTCGAGCTTGTGGCCGATCGCGGCGAGGAGGCGGACTTCCGCTACAACTTCCACACGCTCAACCACCGCTACAAGGTCACCGACCACTTCTTCGGGACCATGTTCGTCACGCTCCGCAAGAGCGGCAGTGAACTGCTGATCTCACGGAAGAAGATCGTGTTGAAGAACGACTACATCCGCCAGGTCATCGACGTCTACCACATCTGACGGCCGTCGCCTGACAGGAATGGGAGGAACAACCATGGCCAGCTACAGGATCGCTTTGAATTTCGAGGACGGCGTCACCCGCTTCGTCGAATGCAGGGACGATGAGAAGGTGCTCGACGCCGCCTTCCGCAACAAGATCAACCTGCCGATGGACTGTTCGGACGGGGTCTGCGGCACCTGCAAGTGCCGCGCCGAAAGCGGCGCCTACGACCTCGGCGACGACTTCATCGACGATGCGCTGACAGCGGACGAGGCGGCAAGCGGACTGGTGCTGACCTGCCAGATGAAGCCGTCGAGCGACTGCGTCATCGCGGTGCCGACGACAGCAGCGGCATGCAAGACCGGACAGCAGAAGTTTACGGCGAGTGTGGCAAGCGTCGTCCCGCACAACGATGCGGCGATCGTGCTCGAACTGGATATCGAGGGCGCTGCAGCGCCGGCCTTTCTGCCGGGGCAGTACGTCAACATCGACGTGCCCGGCAGCGGCCAGAGCCGTTCCTATTCCTTCTCCTCGGCATCGGGCGAGACGCGCGTCGGCTTCCTGATCAAGAAGATCCCGGGCGGGCTGATGAGCACGTGGCTGGAACACGCCGAAGTCGGCACGAAACTGGAATTGACCGGGCCGCTCGGCAGTTTCTATCTGCGCGAGGTTCAGCGCCCCCTGCTCTTCCTCGCCGGTGGCACCGGTCTTGCGCCGTTCCTGTCGATGCTTGAGGTTCTGGCCCGCACCAACCCGGAGCAGAAAGTGCATCTGATCTACGGCGTCACCCGCGACCTCGATCTGGTGCTTGTCGACGAGATCGAAGCCTATACCAAGCGGCTTGCCAACTTCACCTTTGACACGGTGGTGGCGGATGTCGCCTCCAGCCATCCGCGCAAGGGCTGGGTGACCCAGCACATGCCCGAGGACGTGCTGAACGGCGGCGATGTCGACGTTTATCTCTGCGGCCCGCCGCCTATGGTGGACGCAGTGCGCAAGCATCTCGACGACACCGGCGTAAGGCCCAACAGTTTCCACTATGAGAAGTTCACGCCCAATGCGGTGGCGAAGGAGGCAGCATGACCTCCGCTCGTTTCGAAGGACGGTTTGCCGGCAAGGCAATCGTCGTCACCGGTGCCGCGCAAGGGATCGGCCGCGCCGTGGCGCTGCGTGCCGTGGCTGAAGGCGGCAAGGTTCTCTTTGTCGACCGTGCCGATTTCGTGTCCGAGGTGGCGGCGGAGGCCGGCAGTGAATGGGCGGCTGCCTTCGTAGCCGATCTTGAAACGCACGAGGGGGCAGCCGCAGCAATGCACTTTGCCGCGGAAAAATTCGGCGGCATCGACATCCTGATCAACAATGTCGGCGGCGCCATCCGCATGCGTCCCTTTGCCGAATTCGAACCGGTGCAGATCGATGCAGAGATCCGCCGCTCGCTGATGCCGACCCTCTACTGTTGCCATGCGGTGCTGCCGCATCTCTTTGCCCGCGGTGGCGGCACCATCGTCAACGTGTCGTCCAATGCCACACGCGGCATTCACCGCGTGCCCTATTCGGCGGCCAAGGGCGGCGTCAATGCCATCACCCAGTCGCTGGCGATGGAGCTTGCCGACCGCAACATCCGCGTCGTTGCCACAGCACCGGGCGGAACCGAGGCGCCGCCGCGCCGCATCCCGCGCAATGCCGAAGGCGACAATGAGGCCGAGAAGGCCTGGATGGGCGACGTCGTCGCCCAGGTGAAGCAGTCGAGCTTCATGAAACGCTACGGCAGCATCGAAGAGCAAGCGGCGCCGATCCTGTTCCTGGCCTCCGACGAGGCCTCCTACATCACCGGCAGTGTTCTGCCGGTCGCCGGCGGCGATCTCGGCTGACGGACCTTTTTCAACGCGCTAACACCTGGGGAGGAGATGATGCGCACGATCGATGTGAATGAAGCAATTGACGGGAGCCCGCTTGGGAGCTTCCAGTGGATGGTGGTAGTGCTCTCGGCGCTGCTGTTGATCGTCGACGGTTACGACGTCTTCGTCGCCGGCACGGTGCTGCCGACGCTGATTGCCGAATGGGGCCTGAGCAAGCCGCAGGCCGGCGCGCTGCAGGCCTGGGCGCTGTTCGGCATGATGTTCGGGGCGCTGATCTTCGGCCCGCTCGCCGACCGGATCGGCCGCAAGAAGGGGGTCGCCATCAGCTTCCTGCTGGTTACGCTCTCAACCCTTTTGACCGGCTTTGCCAATTCGCCGGAGCAATTCAAGATCTTCCGGTTCTTCGCCGGTCTCGGCTGCGGCGGCTTGATGCCGAATGCGGTGGCGCTGATGAACGAATATGCGCCGAAGCGTCTGCGCGGCACGCTGGTGGCGCTGATGTTCTCCGGCTATTCCGTCGGCGGCATGGTCGCTGCCGGCCTCGGTATCGGCCTCATCCCGTCCTATGGCTGGAAGCCGATGTTCTTCATCGCCGCCGTGCCGCTGCTCCTCTTGCCAGTGATCCTCTGGAAGCTGCCGGAATCGCTCGGCTTCCTTATCCGCCAGGGCAAGCAGGAAGAGGCCAAACGCATCTATGCCAAGATCGATCCGAACGCGCGTCTCGGTACCACCGACAGGCTGGTCTTCTCCGAGAGGAAGGGGGCCTCGGCATCGGTGCTGGAACTCTTCCGCCATCAGCGGACCCTGCGCACCGTGATGCTCTGGGTCGCATTCTTCTGCTGCCTACTGCTCGTCTATCTCTTGTCGTCCTGGCTGCCGAAGGTGCTGCAGGAAGCTGGCTATGCCGAGAAGGCGAGCCTGCTCAGCCTGTTCTCGCTGAATTTCGGCGGCATGGTCGGCGCCATTGCCGGCGGTTGGCTCGGTGATCGCTTCGGCCTGCCCAAGGTGGTGGTCGGTTTCTTCGTTGCCGCCGCCTTCTCGATCGCGCTGATCGGCTTCAATCCGCCGACGGGTGTCCTGTTTCTGATGGTCTTTGTTGCCGGCGCCACCACGATCGGCACGCAGATCCTGCTCTATGCCAGCGTGGCGCAGCTCTACAACCTGTCGGTTCGCTCCACCGGTTTGGGCTGGGCCTCCGGTGTCGGTCGCATCGGCGCGATCGTCGGCCCGACGCTCGGCGGCGTGCTCCTGGCGCAGGAGCTTCCGCTGCAGCAGAACTTCGCGATCTTCGCCGTACCGGCGGCGATCTCGGCTGTCGCCATGCTGGTCTTCGCGGTCAGCAACGCCCGCCGCGTGGAGATCGCGCGACTGGCGGCGGCATAGATCGAGGCGAGGCGGCCGGGCCGCGAAGGGATCGGTTGCCGCCCCTTGAGCGCGCGCTGTCGATATCTACCTATTGCAGCGCGCGTACCACCCGAGGCGCGATGTTGCGCCAAGAACGACAAAGCCGCCATTGCTGGCGGCTTTCCCGATTGGAGTTCCTGTTTCATGGCCTATCTCGACTTGTCCAGCCATCGCCTTCACTACCGCATCGAAGGCGACCAGAACGGCAACGCGCCCTGGCTGCTCTTCTGCAATTCGCTCGGCACCGACCTCTCCATGTGGGACGCGCAGATCGCCGATCTGTCGCCCCATTTCCGCGTGCTGCGCTACGATCGCCGCGGTCATGGCCAGTCCTCGGCGCCGCCGCCGCCCTATGCGCTGTCCGACCTCGGCCAGGATGTGCTCGCGCTCATGGATGGCCTGGGGATCGAGCGGACACATTTCTGCGGCCTGTCGATCGGGGGCCTGACCGGACAATGGCTAGGTATCCATGCCGGCAAACGTCTCGACAAGATCGTGCTCTGTGCCACGGCGGCGCGGATCGGGACGCCCGAGAGCTGGGGCACCCGCATCGATAGCGTCCGGGCGGACGGTCTCGCAGGGCTCGCCGCGGCCACGGCCGAACGCTGGTTCAGCCCGCAGTTTGCAGCCAGCCATGCAGAAGCCGTCGATCGCATTCTGGGCGCCTTCACCGCCACCTCGACGGACGGCTACATCGGCGGCTGCACCGCGCTCGCCGGCGCGGACCTGAGGGAGGAGATCGTAGCGATTGCCAACCCCGTGCTCGCCATCTCCGGCAACGGCGATCCGGTATGCCCGCCGGCGGACCTCGAATATATCGCCGCCCGGGTGCAGCGAGGCCGGCACCTGTCGCTGCCTGGTCGGCATATCGTCAATATCGAGTCGGCAAAGGCCTTCAATTCGGAGCTTCTCGACTTCCTTCGGCCATAGGTGCCGCGCAGATCCGTCACTTGATCGGAACGAGCGGCGACGGCTTCGCCGACGGTGCCAGTCGCAAGCTCAGACGTGGCTCCGAACAATCCTGAAAGCGGTCAATCATGAAGGCGGCGACCAACGTCCAGGCGGGCCGCGTCAGCCATCGAGCCAGGCGGCCAGACTGTCAAGCGTCTGCAGCCCGTACTCCACCGCGCCGAAGTCGATGACCGCTTGGCGGCGCTCGCGACTTGGGTGAAGCTGGCGCAGGGTCAGCACGGTCTTGCCGTCGGCCTGTTCATCGAAAGTAATCGTCATATAGAAGCGATCGGGGTCGTCGGGCTCAGCAGTGCCATAGTCCACTACGATCAATTCGTTGGGCACGATCTTCAGGAAGCGCATCAGACTGGGGAAGCGCTGCTGCCGACCATCAAACTCGCCCACCATGTCGAAGCGCCATACCCCGCCCTCACGGATGTCAGCCTCATGGTTCTCGATGCTGAAGCCAGCCGGGCCATACCATTGTGCCAGCGCTTGCGGGTCCATCCAGGCGGCGAAAACCTTTTGTCGCGGGTGCTTCAGCACCTTGACCAAAACGATTTCGCGGTCGGGCGACCAGGTCTCAAAAATCGGTTCCATTGCCGTTCCCTACGTCTTGTCCAGATAGGCTTCCAATCGGTCGAGCCGTTCGGCCCAACGTCGTCGCTCCGCTTCCATCCAGGTTGCCGCCTCTTCGAAGCGCCCCCGCTCCAGTCGACACCAGCGGCTGCGGCCACGTTTCTCGCTTGCGATAAGTCCGCAATCTTCAAGCACCTTGAGGTGCTGGGCGAAGGAGGGCAGTGCCATGTCGAAGGGCTCGGCAAGGACACTCACGGGCATCTCCCCGTCCGCAAGCCGTGAAACAACGGCGCGGCGCGTCGGGTCGCTGAGTGCATGGAAGGCAAGGTCAAGCGGGGTCGAATGATAGGGCATGCGCCACACTAAAGCGGACCGCGCACGCGCGTCAATGATAATAAGGTACTTGCCTTTGTATTCGGGTGAAATTAATAAGGCATCTACCTTACCATTAGGAGAGGCCAATGTCAGTTCGTGTCGATCTCAACATTTCCCTGGACGGTTTCGCGACAACCACAGATCAGACCCCGGACAATCCGTTTGGCGCTGATTGGCCGCGTCTGGTTGCCGCCTATGCTGCGACCCGAACGATGCGGGAGCGCGTGTTCAAGGACACGTCCCGAGCGGGCACCACGGGCGTCGATGAGCAATATGCGCAGTCATACTTCTCAAACATCGGTGCTGAGATTATGGGCGCCGCCATGTTTGGATTTCACGCTCACCCAAACGATCCCGACTGGCGCGGCTGGTGGGGGGAAGAACCTCCGTTTCGCGTCCCGGTCTTCGTGCTCACGCACAAGCCGCGGCCTCCGATCGAGATGGCCGGAGGCACCACATTTCATTTTCTGAACACGTCCCTTGCCGATGCACTTCAGCAGGCGACGAGCGCCGCGGACGGTAAGGATGTCCGTATTGGCGGCGGACCCACGGTCGTGCGCGCCTATCTCAAGGCAGGCCTTGTCGATAGCTTGCATGTGGCAATCACACCCATCCTGCTCGGGCGGGGCATCCGTCTTTGGGACGATCTGCGCGGGTTGGAGGCCGGCTACACCGTCAAGGCAGAAACGGCCGAGAGTGGGACCGTCCACCTCACGTTTCAGCGCTAGCAGCGGACCAGAGCGATGGCAGCTTCTCGTCTCCTCGGACGATACCATCTCTCCGGGCAAGACCGAAATCGAACAGACCGAGCGCAGGGCGACGCGTGTCATCGCCCTGTGGTCAGTATGACGATGCTATCGATCCGCCAGTGTTTTCTGCAGGGCCTCACGGGCAAGCTTGGCGATATCCGCATGGATCTCCACGCGAGGCCGTTCCGTCGGTTCGCAGATCGGATCGACCTCGCCGAAGGATTTAAGCAGTTCGGCAGCGCCGTCCTTGCATATCGGCAGGAAGCTGAAGTGGTCGGCTCCGGCGACCGTGGCATAGGAGCCCTTCGGCGTCAGCGCCGCCAGCGGCTCGGAAGCGACCGCAAGCGGGATCGTCTCCTTGCTGCCGAGATTGATGAAATGCATCGGGATCGCGATCGCCTTGAGGCTGTCTTCCACATAGGCCTGGGCGAGGCCGGGGTCGACGAGTACGGCGCCTTTGATCCGAGGATCCCGGTTCGACTGCTCGAAACGCGCCTTGTCGACGGTGCGAAGATCGAGCTTGTCGACGTCGACCGGCGTGTCGTCGACATAGCCCCTGCCGCCGACGAACCAGGCGCAATCCCACTTGCCGTAGCTGTCGCAGTAGCCGGCATAGGCCTCGAGGCTCGCTCTTGCCCCTGAAATCTCCATGGCGGTCGAGCCGCCGAGAGAGAATCCGAGGACGGCGATCCGCCCGGGGTCGATTGCAGCGCTCCATTGCGGATCCCGGGTGAACGTGTCGATCAATGCCGAGAGGTCGGCCGTCCTTTCCCAAAGCTTCGGCGTGTTGGCAGGCGTCGAGTCGCCGCTGGTGGTGCCGGGATGGTTGGGGCCGGCGACGATGAAGCCGGCCGCCGCGAGCTCGGCCGCAAGCCAGCTCATCGCCTCGACGCGGCCGCCCGAACCATGGGACAGAACCACCAGCGGATACCGGCCCTCGCGCAAGGGGGCGTTCTTCGCTGCGGGCGATCCCTCGAAGATGCGATTGTCGCCGACAAGCACCGGCTCACCGCCGGCTTTGGCGGGATACCAGACGGTGACGGCGAGTTGGCGTTCCCGCTTCGGTGCGGCAACGTCGATCTCGCGGACGCCTACGTCATCGGCTTGCGCCGAGGCGGCCAGGCTCAGAAGGAAGGCAGCGGCGGGAATGAACTGGAGGAGGGGCATTGGGCATCTCGCTGTGTTGGAAAAGACGGCCGATCGTCACCGACGCCCCGCTTGTCCGCGTCCTCGATCGCGATTGAGGTCGTCCCGAATCGCGATCTGGGCAATGATCCGCCCATCGAAATGCCTGCTTGCCGCTCGCCTGCCTGCCGTTTGTCTGCTCGCCTTTGTCTGAAGGACATGCCTTGATCTTTCTGCCGCTCCCGTTCGTCGTCGACTTGCTGCTTCTTATCCTGCTTGCGTTCATGCTGCATGGCGACGAGCCAGGGCGGCGCAACCGGCCGTTCCTCGCTCTGGTGGCGCTCTGTGCGCTCCAGTCGGTGATCGTCGGGCTGCGTTGGGGCTATGACGTCACTGCGTTGAAGTTTGCGCTGCCGGTGCTTGCGAGCGGTGTGCCGCCGCTGGTGCTTGCGAGTTTCCACAGCCTGATCCGCAGAGACGAGCGCAGTGCTGCTGCGGCGGGGTGGGTCCATGCGGCGCCGACGATCGGTATGTTCGCGCTCGTGCTGTTCGCGCCGCGCTACATCGATTTCGCCTTGATCGTCGAATATGTCGGATACGCGCTGGCGCTCCTGAACCTGGCGCGCGTCGGTACGGATGCGCTGGAGGAAGCGCGCTTCGAAGGTGCGGCCGCGGCGCACCGCGCCTTGCTCATTGCCGCGTTCTCGCTCTGCCTTTCGGCGCTCTTCGATCTTGCGATCCTTCTGGATTTCGAATGGACGAGGGGCGCGAATATCGGCCTCATCGTCAGTAACGCGAACTTGCTGGGCCTGCTCTTCATCGGGCTGACAGCCATGGTCGCGGACCGTGCGCGTGCGCTTCCGGCCGCCGGCGCGGTCACCGACGAGGATCCTGTTGCAAAGCCGCAGGACCGCGAAATCCTCGACAGGATCGATCAACTGCTCGTCAGTCAGAAACTGGCCCGCGACGAAAACCTCACCTTGTCACGTCTGGCGCGGCGCGCGGGCCTGCCCGCCCGGCAGATATCGACCGCCGTCAATCGGCTGGCGGGCAAGAACGTCTCGCAATACATCAACGATATCCGGATTGCCGAGGCCTGCCGGCTGTTGCGCGAAACCGACATGTCGGTGACCGCGGCCATGCTGGAATCCGGCTTTCAGACGAAATCGAATTTTAATCGCGAGTTTCGCCGCGTCACCGACTTGAGCCCCGTCGCCTGGCGCGAGCAGAACCGGACCGGAGCGCTTGCCGCCTGACTGATGCCATGGCGATGCCCGGCCGCGGTGCGGCCGGGCTGGTTGGAGGCAAGGTGTGCGGTGACGTACTTGCGACGGTTACTGCTGGTCTGCGGCATTGTCGCCGATCGTGATCGCAACATCCTTCGTCTTGCCGGTCCGCCATAGGCTCAGGTTCTTCGAGGTGCCGGGCGAGAGGTCGGCGACCATGCGCGACAGGTCACGCGGCGACTTCACCGGGTTGCCGCCAAGCGCGATGATGATGTCGCCGGCCTTGATGCCGGCCTTGGCGGCGGGCGTTCCGCCATTGACGCCGGCAACGAGCGCGCCCTCCGGCTGGGCAAGGCCGATGGCGTCGGCGATATCAGCCGTGACCGGCTGTATCTGCACGCCGATGAAGCCGTGCTGGATCGAACCATCCTTCATCAATTCAGTGACGACCTTCTGCGCCTGGTCCGAGGGGATGGCGAAGCCGACGCCGACGCTACCGCCGTTCGGCGAATAGATCGCCGTGTTGATGCCGACCACCTGGCCCTTTGCATCGACCAGCGGTCCGCCGGAATTGCCGTGGTTGATCGGGGCGTCAATCTGGATGAAATCGTCATAGGGACCGCTGTGCAGGTCGCGGCCGCGCGCCGAGACGATCCCCGAGGTGACCGTCGTGCCGATGCCGAACGGGTTGCCGATCGCCAGCACCTGGTCGCCAACCCGCAAGGTGTCGGAATCACCCCAGGCAACTGTTGCGAGCGGCTTCGGCGCCGTGATCTTCAGGACCGCGAGGTCGTTCTTCGGGTCGGCGCCGACAAGCTTGGCCGGCACTTGCGTGCCGTCGTCGAGCGTCACCATGATGCTCGATGCCTTGTCGATGACGTGGTTGTTGGTGACGACGTAGCCGTCCGCGGTCACGATGAAACCTGAGCCGAGCGCTTCGGCCCGTTGAGGCTGACGCTGCTCAGGCGCCTGGTCCGGCAAGGGGATGCCCTGATCGTGGAAGAATTGGCGGAATTGTTCGTCGAAGGGCGAGTTTCCGCCCGGTTGCGTCGGTTCGCTCGTGCCCACGTTGTCGGCCTTGATCACGGTCGTCACGGTGACGACCGCCGGCTTGTCTGCCGACACGACCGGCGCGAAGGATCCGCCGGATGTGGCCGGGACTGCAACGGCCGGACTGGCGGCCGCAGCGACCACGTCATGGCCTGTGAAGGCTGCTACGGACAAGGGCGCAATGATGACGGCTGCGCCAAGGAGGGCGGCAGCTCGATACCTCGTGAGAATGTTTGACATGATCCTGTTCCTTTCGCTGCCTGTTTGCCGGACGAACTTGGCCGGACGCAGCCCGAGCCAGGTCGGGTCTGCGGCGCACCGTCGGCCGGCATTGGATTAAGTGGGCGGTCTGGTTGCCGAAGGACCAGGCCCTTGAGCGGGCCCGGCCCCATCGGTTACGGCTCACCCGAAACCGGGTGAGCCTCAACGTGTCGGTCAAGCCATTCGGGCGATGTCGCGGTCGAGATGGCGAACGTCACCCTGGAGCCGGGCGTAGGACTGGGCCGGCAGCATGCCGTGATGGGCGGCGGCGGTCTTGACGGCGTCGGCGCGCACAGCACCGTCTTCGCGTTCAAGCTTCCTGTAGTTTGCTGCCGTCAGCTTGCCCTGTTCGCGGTCGGCGTTGATGCGGTGGTTGTCGACCCGGAGTTCATGCAGGACGTGATCGAGCCGCGTCGATGCCATGTGGGTCGGTGTCCGGTAGACCGGCATGGCCGGGGTTGCCATGTCGTCCTGGGCGAAAATGCCCTGGTAGTAATCGCCGGTATAGGCACCCTTGTCGTTGTCGCGGCCGAAATCGTGGTGATCGGCAGCAAAGGCGGCACCGCTTAAGAGAACGAGGGCGACGGTTGCGATGGTGGTGGTCTTGAAAGGCGAGCGCATGACTGCATCTCCTGAATTGAAGGAAGCGCCGCGCGCTTCCGTTCGAGGCTGTCTCCTATTGTCGCGTCACGGCCGAAGCGGTCGCCGGCAATATTCAGCCTCGAAAATGAAGGTATTACTTCCATGCGCCGCCGTCATGTTAATAACGCGTAATATTTCGGCAAACATCTCCGGAAATCCGCTTCATTAACATTATTTAATAAAGGCCAATTCGCTCCCGATTGACGGATATTCTTTCCCCAAGCGCGTATTGTGGCCCTTTTGCGGCCGCCCGCCCGCGCCTTTTCTAGTCAATCGAGCCTAGGGCTGAGGGCGCGGAGGAGGGAGCTACGATCCAGCATAGTGGGCGCGCGGCCGGATCAGATCGCCGCTGACGACCTGTTCCATCGCGTGCGCGAGCCAGCCGACGGTGCGTGCAAGGGCGAATATCACCATCGGCGCGTCATCGGGTAGATCATAGGCGGCAGCGAGCGCCGCCAGAGAGAAGTCGAGATTGGCCGGTTCTCCGAGCAGTTCCTCGCCGGCCTCGGCCAGCGCGGCATAGAGCGGCGGCACGTCGAAGCTCGACATGATGGCCTTCGCGCGCGGGTCGCCGTCCGGATAGAGCCTGTGGCCGAAAGCCCGGACCACGCCGTCCGAAGACAGCATGGTACGGATCGCCTCGCGCACCCCGCCCACGGCCGCCTGTTCGGCAAGCCGCGTGACGCTCAGCCAGGCGCCGCCGTGCCTGGGGCCGGTGAGGGTGGCAAGACCCGAAAGTGTGGCGGCGGAAAGTGCGGCGCCGGACGACGCGGTGACCCGTGCTGCAAAGGCGGAAACGTTGAGCTCGTGTTCCGCCGTCAGCACCAGGCATCGACGGATCGGCTCCGCCACCTCCGGCCGCTCCCAGCCCAGCGCCAGGCGCTCGTGCAGCGGCACGGTTTCCCGCGACGGCGCAAGCCCGGCGGCAACGGTCGCCAGCACCTCGGCGGCCTCGGCCTTCAGGATGGCGGGCCTGCGTCCGAGCGCCGGCAGGTCGGCTTCGATGCGCCCGGCGAGAAGCGTAAAGGTCGTTGCTAGCCGCGATTGGCTGCTGCCGGGATCGTGCGCTGGAACAACAACCGCCGCCGGTGTCAGCCAGAGCAGGGCGGCGACCTCCTCCAGGGTTGCTGTGGTGGCAAGTTCGATCGCGTTGCTGCCGCGGTAGGAGAGCTGCCCTCCGGCGATGCTGGAGATCGTCGTTGGCAGTACCGGCTCGCCCCAGCGGATCGTCTCGGCCGCCACGACCGCCGCCTGCCGCCTGCCGGCGTGGCGCTCGGCCAGCCGGTGCACGTCGTCGGCCTGGTAGAGGCTGCGGCGCGGGTCGGCAGGGTCGGGCTTGGCGCGAATGCGGCCGCGGCTGACATTGGCATAGAGCGTCTGCCGTTTGCTGCCGAGCTTGGCGAGCGCCTCTTCGGCGGTGATCCAGAGTGTATTCATGTTGATCAATTGCATCAAGATTGACGTCAATAGGTCTAGGTCGGATCATCCTCGGCGTAAAGGAGAAACTTGATGATGAAGAACGGACTTGAAGACGTCGTCGCCGCCGAAACGCAGCTCTCCCATGTTGACGGCGAGGCGGGTCAGTTGATCATCCGCGGCGTCTCGCTCGATCACCTGGCCGGCCACGCAAGCTATGAGGATGTCGTGGCGCTGTTGTTCGAGGGGCTGCTGGGGCCGATGCCGGACCGGGTTGAACTCGCGAAGCGTCTGGGTGAGAAGCGAGCGGAAGTGTTCGCCCATATTGGCGCCATCGACGATGCGTTGCTGGAACTGCCGCCGGTCGACATCATGCGCGCGCTCATCGCCCGGCTCCCGGATGGGGAGGACCTCGATACGGCCCTACGTCTGCTCGCCGCGCCGGCCGTCTTCCTGCCGGCGGCGCTGCGCATGAAGAGCGGTGAAGCTCCGGTCGCGCCGACGCCGGCGCTGTCGCACGCCGGCGATATCCTGGCGATGCTCTGTGCCAAGGTGCCGAGCAGACAAGAAGTGGCGACGCTCGACGCCTATCTGGTGACGATCTCGGACCACGGCCTCAACGCCTCGACCTTCGCCTCGCGCGTGGTCGCCTCCACCAAGGCCGGTCTCACCTCTTCGGTGCTTGCCGCCATCGGGGCGCTCAAGGGGCCGCTCCATGGCGGTGCGCCTGGTCCGGTGCTCGACATGCTGGACGCGATCGGAACGCCTGAGAATGCGGCGGCCTGGCTTTCCGACGCGCTCGACCACGGCGAACGGCTGATGGGCTTTGGCCACCGTGTCTATCGTGTCCGCGACCCCCGCGCCGATGCGCTGAAGGGCGCGCTGAAACGACTGATCGCTGCGCATCCGGCCAACCGCGATCGCATTCAACTGGCAGAAGAGGTCGAACAATCGGCGCTCGCCGTCCTGAAGGTGCGCAAGCCCGACCGCCCGCTCGACGTCAACGTCGAGTTCTACACGGCGCTGCTGCTCGATGCGCTGAGCTTCCCGCGCGACGCCTTCACCGGCGTGTTCGCGATCGGTCGCACCGTCGGCTGGATCGCCCATGCCCGCGAGCAGGCGCTGGAAGGCCGCCTTATCCGGCCGCGTTCGCTCTATGTCGGGCCGCTGCCGCAACAGGCCGCGTGAGTGTTCTATGCTGAGGCGGAGACCATCCGCGCATTTCGCAGGTGTTGTTGAAAGAACGCCTTCAGGTCGCGGAAGTCATCGAAACCAAGGACGGTCGCAAAACGGGCGACCGTCGTCGGCGAGACGGCGCAGGCAAGCGCGATCGAGCGGGCGCTGCCAAAGGCGACGAGGTCCGGCTTTGCCAGCGCGACCAGGGCGATCTGTTCGAGCTGCCGCGGAAGTCTGAGCGCCCTGGACGCAAACATCCTCTTTAGCTCCCCCATGTCGCCGGGGCGCCTTTGCGCCGCGTTCGTTTCGGCAACCGCATTTCCATGGCTTGTCGACACGGTGGTGCTCTCCATCACATTCCTCCTCAACTCGCCTCGCAGGCAGGGTGGGTGCATCCTCTCGAAAACGGCCGGATGCGGGCTGTTTCCCCACCCTCCTGCTCGCCTCCATGTTTTTTCGCTTTACTGTACCGTCCGGACGGTATAGTAAATCAATCATCGCTGATCGCAACAACACGTTTTCTGGGGAGGAGACGAGAATGCGTTGGATGAAGTGCTTCAAGGCGGCCGCCATGGCCGGTGTCGCTTTTGCCGCCATGCCGGCGGCTGCGGCCGAAGTCTCGATTTTCTGCAGCTCGGCCGGCGCCGAGCTCGAGCTTTGCCAGTCGGCCTCCGAGGCCTGGGCCAAGGAAACCGGCAACACCGTCAAGATCAACAAGATGCCAGCCAACTGGGGCGAGGCGCTGCCGCTCTACCAGCAGCTGCTCGCCGGCAAGTCCGGCGACGTCGACGTTCTCACGCTCGACAACATCTGGGTCGGAACGCTGGCGCCGCATCTGGTCGACCTGCGCGAAAAGGTTCCGGCCGACGAAGTCTCCGCCCATTTCGAATCCTCGCTCGCCGACGCCACCATTGGCGGCAAGCTTCTGGCAATGCCCTGGTTCGTCGATGCCGGCCTGATGTTCTACCGCAAGGATCTGCTTGAAAAGTACGGCAAGGGCGAACCGAAGACCTGGCAGGAATTGACCGAGACGGCGAAGTTCATCCAGGACAAGGAACGCGCCGGCGGTAGCCCCGATATGTGGGGCTATGTCTGGCAGGGCCGCGCCTATGAGGGGTTGATCTGCGACGCGCTCGAATGGGTCGCTTCCTTCGGCGGCGGCAACTTCATCTCGCCGGACGGCACCATCACCGCGAACAATCCCGAGGCCGTCAAGGCGCTTGATCTCGCCCGTTCCTGGATCGGCAACATCAGCCCTGAGGGCGTGCTGAACTATGACGAGGAAGGCTCGCGCGGCGTCTTTGAGGCTGGCAATTCCGTCTTCCACCGTAACTGGAGCTATGTCTGGGGCACGACCCAGGCTGAGGACTCCTCGCTGCGCGGCAAGATCGGCGTCATGGCGCTGCCGGTCGGGGCGGAAGGCCAGAAGTCGAGTGGCTGCTACGGTGCCGGCCTGCTTGGCGTTTCCAAATATGCCGACGATGTCGATGCGGCTGTCAGCCTGGTGCGTTACCTGACTGGCGCGAAAGAACAGAAGCGCCGCGCGCTTCAGGCCTATAGCCCGACCTTGAAGGCGCTTTACGAGGACAAGGACATCCTCGCCGCCAATCCGTCGCTCGCGTTTGCCGAAAAGGCCTATGCCGAAAGCGCCTCCCGGCCGTCACAGGTGACCGGCGCTTCCTACAACCGCGTTTCGCAGCGGATCTTCAATGGCGTGCACAATGTGCTGAGCGGCAAGGAAAGTGCTGCGGATGCACTCGTCAAGGTCAGCAGCGATCTGGAGCGGCTGAAGGCGCGGGGCTGGTAAGCCCGCCTCGACGATACGGGGTCCGGCGTGACGGACCCCGCCACCACAGGATCTGAGGAAACTAACGTGAATATTGCGATCGCACCGTGCTGCTGGGGCATCTACTGGCCCCAGGGGAATGATCTCGGCTGGACCGATTATCTCGACCGCATCCATGCGGCCGGCTACCGGCACACCGAACTCGGCCCTTACGGCTACTTCTCCACGGATGCCAAGGTGCTTTCGTCCGAGCTGGCGCGCCGCGACCTCAAGGTCGTCGCGGCCGCGCATGTGCATACGCTTGCCGATGCATCCACCTGGCCGGTGCTTGAGGAAAAGGCGCAGGCGATCTGCAAGTTGCTCGCCGAAAACGGCGGCACGCATTTCATCCTGATGGACGAATCGGAGTTCTATCCGAAGGCCCGCATGGGGGTCGTCGACGGGGCCGGCTGGCGCGCGATGATCGACCAGACGAACCGGGCGGCCGAGATCGCCCGCAGCCACGGGCTGCAGTTCAGCTTCCACCCGCATGTCGGCACCTGTGTCGAGCTAGAGGAGCAGATCGAGCGGCTGCTTGCCGATACTGATCCCGATCTCGTCGGGCTCTGCCTCGATACCGGCCATCACGCCTATTGGAAGGCCGACCCGATCGCCTTCTATCGACGCCACCGCGACCGCATCAATTCGGTGCATCTGAAGAATGTCGACGGTGCCTTCCGCGAGCGCGTGCTTTCCGAAGGCATCCACTCGGACCGCGCCTTCGAAGAGGGCATCATGACCGATCTCGATCGCGGCGTCGTCGATATCGCCGCCTTCCTGTCGGTGTTGCGCGAGACCGGATACGACGGCCCGCTGGTGGTCGAGCAGGATCTGGCACTGAACCATCCCGATACGCCGGAAACGATCGCCCGGCGCAACCATGACTTCGTCTCGAAGCTCCTTGTGAACGGGGCCGGCGCATGAAGGTCGAAATCCACGATACGCCCGCTGCCATCGGCGATCGCCTTGCGGAGCGGATCATTGCCGGTATCCGGCAAGCGAGTGTTGCGGGACGAAGCTACGTTCTCGGCTGCCCGGGTGGGCGCAGTCCGCTGCCGATCTATGAGGCGCTCGGACGCCGTCTTGCCGGCGAGCCCGTCGATTGCTCGCGGCTGATCATCGTCATGATGGACGAATATCTCCGCCCCGCAGAGGGTGGCAGTTTCGCTCCGCCGCCGTCGGAGGCGCATTACTCCTGCCGTGGCTTCGGCGAACGCGAGATCGTCGGCCGCATCAATGCGTCCTTGCCGGACCACTTCCGCATTCCATCCGAAAACTTCTGGATGCCGGATATCGCGGCACCTGGCGGCTACGATCAGCGCATCGCTGCCGCCGGCGGTATCGATCTTTTCCTGCTCGCCTCCGGCGCCGGTGATGGTCATATCGCCTTCAACCCGCCGGGCTCTGCCCGCGACAGCGGCACCCGCATCGTTGCCCTTGCCGAACAGACGCGGCGCGACAATCTCGCGACCTTCCCGGATTTTTCAGGCATCGACGACGTGCCCTCCCATGGCGTGACGATCGGCATCGGCTCGATCGCCGAACAGTCGAATGCCGTCGCGATGATCGTCTGGGGTCAGGGAAAGCGCCACGCCTTCTATCGCCTGACCAGTGCGCGTGCCTACGATCCAAGCTGGCCGGCCACCATCGCCGTCGAATGCCGGAGCGCCGAACTCTACGCCGATGCCGACGCTGCCGGTGAGTGGGGAGCGCGGTGATGGGCCAGCATGCCATCGGCATCGATGTCGGGGGAACGAAGACCAAGGCCTGCCTTGTTCGTCTCGCCGACGGCGCCGTGATCGCCGAGCGCACCGAGCCGACCCGCTGCCAGGAGGGCGGTGCTGCCGTGCTGGAACTGGTGGCCGCGCTCGCCGAGACCATTCGCCACGAAGGCGAAGCGCTTGGCGTCGAGACGACCGGTCTCGGCGTCTGCTTGCCGGAACTGGTGACCGGCGCCGGCGAGCCGGCCTCCGCCTGGAACTTCGACTGGCGCGGCCTCGACTATCACGGTCGTCTCAGCGGTTTCGGGCGGCTGCATATCGACAGCGACGTGCGCGCCGCCGCCTTCGCCGAAGGCTGGATTGGCGCAGGCCGCGGTATCGATCCGTTCGTCTACGTGACCATCTCCACCGGGCTTTCCCATTCGCTGGTGATCGGCGGCGCGCCCTATGCAGGAGCCCGTGGCTTCGCCATCCATTTCTCGGGCAGCGATCTCGTCGCCTTCTCGGGCGAAGGGCAGGACCAGGCGGTTCGCCACAACCTCGAGCTTTTTGCGAGCGGCAAGGCCTTGGGCGAGCGTTATGGCCGTATGATTGGCCGACCGGACGCAAGCGCGCTGCAGCTCTTCGAAGCCGAAGCTCAGGACCCGCGGGCCGCACAGATGGTGGCCGACGGCCTCCTGTCGCTCGCCTCCTATCTTGGCCAGCTCGTCAACACGCTCGATCCGGCCGTGCTCATTCTCGGCGGCGGCATCGGCGGCGACCCGTCGGTCAATGCGCGGCTCGCCACGCTGACGCGGCCATTCATCTGGGCCGATGGCGCGCGCGACATGCCGATCGTTCCAAGCCTCCTCGGTGATGCGGCCTGCGCCATCGGCGTGGCTGCGCTTGCAAACAGGACTGCCAACCAGACGGTGCGCCAATGAGTGGAATTGCCCTTACCAATGTCGTCAAGCGTTTTGGTGCGCTGACCGTGATCGACAAGGTCAACCTTTCGGTCGCAGAAGGCGAGTTCGTCGTCTTCGTCGGTCCCTCCGGATGCGGGAAGTCGACGCTTTTGCGCATGATCGCTGGGCTCGAGGAAATTACCGACGGCGAGTTGCAGATCGGCGGCGCGCGCATGAACGAGACGGCGCCGGCACGTCGCGGCATCGCCATGGTGTTCCAGTCCTACGCGCTCTATCCGCATATGAGCGTCGAGCGCAATCTCGGCTTCGCGTTGGAAACGGCGCGGCTTGCCGGCGGCGAAATCAAGGAGCGGGTAGCGAAGGTTGCCCGGTTCCTCAAGATCGAACATCTGCTCGCGCGTCGTCCGGCGCAACTTTCGGGCGGCCAGCAGCAGCGCGTCGCCATCGGCCGCGCGCTCGTCCGCTCGCAAAAGCTGTTCCTGTTCGATGAGCCGCTGTCCAATCTCGATGCCGATCTGCGCATGGAGATGCGGGTGGAGATCGCTCGCATCCATCGCGAGCTCAAAGCCACCACCGTCTACGTCACCCACGACCAGCTCGAAGCGATGACGCTGGCGGACCGCATCGTCGTCCTGAAGGACGGTCGCATCTCGCAGGTCGGCACGCCAATGGAACTTTACGAGCGGCCGGCCAACAAGTTCGTTGCCAGCTTCATTGGCGCGCCGCGCATGAATTTTCTTGCCGGGACGCTTGCCAATGACGCCGGGGGAAGCCGCCTCGACGTGCTCGACGCCCGCCATGGGCTTGGGCACCTTGGCTATGAAGGCGAAGTCAGCGTCGGCATCCGGCCCGAAGACTTGATCCTCGGCGGCGGCGATGTCCGCCTGCCGGCGACCGTGCAGCTTGTCGAGCCGCTGGGCGGCGAGGCGCTGGTTCACGCGCGTCTCGGCAACGGCCAGTCGCTGGTCGTCAAGGCGCAGGGCAAACCCGATCTGAAGCCGAATGCCGACGTCACCGTCGGTTGGCTGACGTCGAAGGCGCATATTTTCGGTGCCGACGACATGGCGCTCTCGGCCAAGGGAGCGTGAGGCCATGATGGCGGGTTCACGATCAACAGGACTGCGGCAGGCGCGGGTTCGCACCGCCTGGCTCTTTCTCGCGCCAAGCCTGCTCGTCCTGACCGGTGTGGCGCTCTGGCCGCTCGGCCGCACCTTCCTCTTTTCCTTCACCGACGCCCTGCTCACCGAGCCGGACTTCTATAGCTATGTCGGCTTCGACAACTACTATGCGCTGTTCGAGGATCCGCTCTGGTGGCAGTCGGTGCGCAACACGCTCTATTTCACCGTCATTTCCGTTTCGATCGAGACGGTACTTGGCCTGACGATCGCGCTGCTCCTCAATTCCCATATTGCCGGGCGCGGCATGATGCGAGCGATTATCCTGATCCCCTGGTCGATCCCGGTCGTCGTCAGCGCGCGCATGTGGCAATGGATGCTGCACGACCAGTTCGGCATCGTGAACCACGTTTTGAAGCTTGCCGGCGTGATTGAAAGTGGGGTTGCGTGGACTGCCAATTCGGCGCTGGTGATGCCCGTGATCATCGCCGTCGACGTCTGGATCACCACGCCCTTCATGGTGCTCCTCATTCTCGCGGGGCTGTCGATGCTGCCGCGCGGCATCTACGAGGCAGCGTCGATCGATGGCGTGCCGGCATGGAAGCAGTTCACCTCACTGACCCTGCCGCTGCTTGCCCCCAGCATCGCGGTCGCTGTGCTCTTCCGCCTGCTCGACGCGCTGCGCATGTTCGACCTGAGCTATGTGCTCTCCTCCAACAGCGACGACACCAAGACGGTCTCGATCTACGCCCGCGAAGTGCTCGTCAACTTCCAGGACATGGGCGTCGGCTCGGCCGCCAGCACCGCCGTCTTCCTGATGATCGCGCTGGTGACCGCCATCTACGTCACTGTCTTCCGTCTCAATCGCCGCCTCATGGGAGTTTGACATGGTCAGGAGCAACACCGGCAAACGCCTGCACAGAATAGCGATCTACTCCCTCTTCGGCATCGTCGCGCTCTATACGCTGTTCCCGTTCTACTGGATGATCGCCTCGTCGATGAAGTCGGGCCAAGCGATCTTCGACGTGACCTTCTTGCCCGACCTGAAGTTCAACAATTACGCGGCGATCCTTTCGGACGGCGTCTTCCTGCGCTCGCTGCTCAATTCGCTGATCGTCGCCTTCTCGGTCGTGGCGCTGTCGCTGATGCTGGCGGTCGGTGCGGCCTACGCGCTCGGCCGCATCGATTTCCGTGGCCGCTCGCCGATCATGCTGCTCGTGCTGGCCGTTTCGATGTTTCCGCAGATCGCGTTGCTCTCCGGCCTCTTCGAGATGATCCGCTGGCTCGGGCTCTACAACACGATCGGCTCTCTGATTTTCGCCTATATGATCTTCACGCTGCCCTTCAACATCTGGGTGCTGACGACCTTCATGCGCGACCTGCCGAAACAGATCGAGGAGGCGGCGATCATGGACGGTTGCTCGCCGCTGCGGATCGTGCGCTGCATCTTCCTGCCGATGATGGGGCCGGCGCTGATCTCGACCGGGCTGCTTGCCTTCATCGCTTCGTGGAACGAGTTCATGTTCGCGCTGACCTTCATCCTCACCGACGAGAACCGCACCGTGCCGGTGGCGATCGCGCTGATCTCCGGGTCGAGCCGCTACGAATTCCCCTATGGGGCGATCATGGCCGCCTCGACCATCGTCACGGTGCCGCTGATCATTCTCGCGCTGATATTCCAGAAACATATCGTCTCCGGCCTGACGGCCGGTGCGGTCAAGGGTTGAAATGGCCTCCATTCGAGGCGGAAAGGGTACTCACATGCGTGTCGTTCGTGTTGGTTTGATCGGGCTTGGCGAAGTCAGCCAGCTCATGCATCTGCCGATCCTGGCCGATCATCGCCATCTGTTCGAAATCGCCGGCGTCTATGACGTGTCGCCGAGCCTGACGGCCTATTGTTCGGCCCGTTATCCGGGGGCGAAGACGTATGAAACCGCGGAAGCGCTCGTCTCCGCGCCTGATATCGATGCCGTCTTCATCCTGACGCCGGACCAGACGCACAGCTTCTATCTGGCTATGGCGCTGAAGGCGAAGAAACACGTCTTCCTGGAAAAGCCCGCCTGCCTGACGCTCGGCGAAATCGACGCGGTCGCGCCGCTGGCCGACGCCACGGACCGGCTCCTCTTCGTCGCCTATATGCGCCGCTATTCGCCAAGCTTCCTGCGCGCCAAGGCGATGATGCCGGCTGAGAGCGATGTGCGTTACGTCCGCGTCCGCGACATCATCTGCGAAGGTCCCTTCTTCATCCGCCAGACCCGCAATATCTTCTACCCCACGGATCTCGACCAGGCGTTCCTGGCGGAATCGCGCGCCCAGACGACGGCGCTTTTGAAGCAGGTGGTTGGCGAGGATGCGCCCGCCGATCTGATGCGTGCCTATCAGGTGCTGACAGGGCTTTCGTCGCACAGCCTTTCGGCGATGCGCGAACTGATCGGCCTGCCGAAGCGGGTCATTGCTGCGCATCACAAATGCAACGGCGAATCCATTGTCGCTCTGTTCGACTACGGCCACTTCACCGCGATCTACGAAGCCATGATCGACAACGTCGCCCGTTTCGATGCCCGAATAGAGGTGCTTTCCGATCGCCGGCAGCTGCGCGTCAGCTACGACACGCCCTATATCCGCAACCTGCCGACTGCGCTCGAAGTGATCGACAGCACCGACACCGAGACCGAAACGCGCACCTTCGGCCCTGATTACACCGACCCCTTCGCCCTGGAGCTGCGCGCCTTCCACGATCATCTCGTCAACGGCACCAAGCCGAAGACGACACTCTCGGATTCGCGTCAGGATCTGGCGCTGATGGCCGAGATCGTCGGTCGCCTGCGCGAGAGTTCGGGGCTATAGCAGGACACGTTTCACACACTTGAGTTGTATCGACATGGCAAAACGCGAAACCGCACGTGACCGTATCCTCACCGCCGCCGAAGCGATCGTCGTCGGCAAGGGCGTGTCGTCCCTCACCTTCGACGAAGTGGCGGAGCAGACCGGCCTCAGCAAGGGCGGCATCCTCTACCATTTCGCCAGCAAAGACGCGCTGGTGCGGGCGATGGTCGAACGTTTCGTCTACCGTTTCGAGACCGGTCTCTCCGGCCTCGAAACCGAGGACGAGGACCCGCATGGCCGCTATACACGCGCCTATGTGCGCGCCACGCTCGGCGAGGCCACAAGCACCGGCGATCAGTACGACCGCCTCGGTGCCAGCATCACCGCGGCGCTGTCGAACTTCCCCGACCTTCTGGAGATCGTGCGCCAGCAGAACATCCGCTGCCAGGCATCCGTCGAAAATGACGGCCTCGACCCTGTCGAGGCGACGATCACGCGACTGGCGGTCGAGGGCATGTGGCTTGCGGAAGTCTTCAACGTCATGCACCTCGACCCCGAGATGAAGCGCGCCGTCACCGCCCGGCTTTTGGAGCGGACGCACGCGCAAGCGCCGCCGAAATAGCGCGCATCGCGCGCTGACATCCCCCCACATCGGCGCGCCGCTTCGCGCCCAGAACCAAGGAGTTTTCCGATGGGATACAAGCCGTCTCCCCGTCCTATCTTCGATCGTCCTAGCCACATCCCCTATGCCGGCGTCACGCGGCATCTCTGGGGCGAGGAAAATGCCGGTCTCGTCGACGACTGGATCTACGCCTCGACGGAAAGCATTCACCAGATTGTCTTCGGCATGCAGCCCGGCGGCTGCTTCAAGCATACGGAGGCCTTCCGCACGATCTTCGGGGCGGACGAGGTTCTCTACGTGCTGAGTGGTACACTCGGCCTTGCCAACCCCGAGACGGGTGAATTCTGCGTCGCGAAGGAAGGCGAGGCGCTGTTCTTCCGCAAGGACACCTGGCACCACGGTTTCAACCTTGGCAACGAGCAGGTCCGCGTGCTGGAATTCTTCGCGCCGCCGCCGGCCAAGGGCACGTCAGGCCCCTATGCGCGCACCAAGCCCTATATCGAGATCGAGCAATCGCGCTATGGCCAGAGCGAGTTCATCGGTCGCTGGCCGATGGACGCCGACGCCCAGCGGAAGGCCAGGACAATCCATCCGATGCGCGATGCCGATCTGCTCTTAAGCCTCGATCGGCAAACGCAGGGCGCCTATACTGGCCTCTATTGCGCGACCGATCAGCTCACCGTCGGCAAGACGACGCTGCTTTCGGGAAAACGCACCGGCATGGAGCGCCACAAGGGTGACGAATGCCTCTACGTGGTGTCGGGTATCTTGAACATCCATGTGCCCGATGCCGAAGGCCAGGTCTGGTTCGAGCTCAACCCGCGCGATGGCTTCTATATTCCGGCGGGGTTCGATCACCAGTATTTCAACATGACGGGCGACAAGGTGGAGTTCGTCTTCGGTGTCGCCCCGGAGTACTGATCTCAGACAAAAAATACGGCAGTACCCGCTGGATGCTGCCGTATCTGAAAACAGGAAGTCGGCCGAGAGGAACGTTGCTTCCCAAACAAGTTGGCGGCCCTTAGGCCGCCTTCTTTGCGTCGAAGGGGATCTCGATATCGACGGCGAGCGTCGAGACCTGGGGACCGCGCTCCATCGTTACGCGGACCTTGTCGTCGTCGATCTGCATGTGCTTGGAGATCGCCTGGAGGATTTCGTCGCGCAGTTTGGTGACGAGATCGCTATCGCCGGCGGATGCGCGCTCATGGGCGAGCAGTACCTGCAGCCGTTCGCGGGCCGCCGGCGCTGACTGTGTGCGGGAGAAGAAACGGAAAAGGTTCATGCCGCTTTCCTTCCGAAGATCTTGCCGAGGAAGCTGCGCTTCTCGCCGGGGATGTTGATCGGCAGGGCCTCGCCCTTCAGTCGGCGAGCCGCCTCGAAATAGGCGAGCGCCGGGGCCGAGCGGGTGTCGGCCAGCGTGACCGGCGAGCCGACGTTGGACGCGCGCAGCACGTCGGCGCTTTCCGGGATGATGCCCATCAGCGGGATCGACAGGATTTCGAGCACGTCGTCGACCTTCAGCATGTCGCCGCGCTCGGCGCGTACCGGGTCGTAGCGGGTGAGCAGCAGGTGCTTTTCCATGCGCTCGCCGTTTTCCGCCTTGAGCGTCTTGGAATCGAGCAGGCCGATGATGCGATCGGAATCGCGCACCGACGAGACTTCCGGATTGGTCACGACAATCGCGATGTCGGCATGGCGCATGGCCAGCGTCGCGCCGCGCTCGATGCCGGCGGGGCTATCGCAGATGACCCAGTCGAAGGCGCTCTGAAGGGCGGCGATGACCTTCTCGACACCTTCCGGCGTCAAGTTGTCCTTGTCGCGGGTCTGGGAGGCCGGCAGCAGATAGAGCGTTTCCAAGCGCTTGTCGCGGATCAGCGCCTGCGACAGCTTGGCCTCGCCCTGGATCACGTTGACCAGGTCATAGACGACGCGGCGTTCCGCGCCCATGACGAGGTCGAGATTGCGCAGACCGACGTCAAAGTCCACGACGACGACTTTCTCGCCGTTCTGAGCGAGTGCGGCGCCCAGTGCGGCGCTGGACGTCGTCTTGCCGACGCCGCCCTTGCCCGATGTAACTACGACTACCTTGCCCATTCGTCTCTCCAAGTATCTAAGAATTCGCCTTCGCCTACGTCCTCGTGACCCCGGCCGGATCGACCTGAATCACCAGATGCGGATGGCAAGCATCCGCACCTTTCCTTGCCTCGGCCTAACCGAGCGTTCCCGCCTTCAGCTCTTCGCCGTCGAGCCAGATCTGCACGGCCTTGCCACGCAGGTTCTGCTCCATGTCGTCGGCCGTCTTGTAGAAGCCGTCGATCGCAATCAGTTCCGCTTCGAGCTTGCGGCAGAAGATCCGCGCCGAAGCATTGCCGGTGGTGCCGGCCATCGCCCGGCCGCGCAGCGCGCCGTAAATGTGGATCGAGCCGCCGGCGACGACTTCGGCGCCCGAGGCGACCGAGCCGATGATCGTCACGTCCCCTTCGGGGAAGAACAGCGACTGGCCGGAGCGCACCGGCTGGGTGACGACGATCGACGGCGTCGCCTTGGTGGCAAGCGGTTCTGCCGTGATCACGGTTTCCGCGGCTGCTTCCGCTTCCGGCGTCTCGCTCTTTTCGGCCTGTTCCGCCATCTTGGCTTCGTAGTCCGCTGCCGGGCGACCGTCGGTCATCGCGGGAGGAAGGTCGGCGCCGAGCAGAGACTGGCGCGCGCCTTCGATGCCCATGATGCGCACATTGCGCTTGCCGAGCTGGTCGACGAGTTCGCGCAGTTGCGACCGGTCGATATCGAGGCCGTCGACATCAAGCACGACCGGGCGCCGCAGGAAGAAACCGGCGGAGCGGGAGGCGAGATGGTCGAGGCGGGTGAGCCAATCCTCGAGCGGAAGCTCGGGGGTCAGCGCTAGCGCAAGGAAGGATCGCCCCTTGAGGCGGATCGGCCGGGATTCGGTTAACACATCGTTCATCTTGGTAAATTTTCCGTTGCTTCGGTGTATCGATCAAATGGTTAACAAATGGTTAATTCGGCAATGCGAAGGTTAATGAGGCGGCGCTGAGGACCGGTCGCCGGCCGCTGGAAAACAAGGAAAATCGGGCGGCGGAAAAAGCCGCTCTTTTGCCCATCGTCGCCTTGGCTTCGGCCGATCAGACCCTGCGCCCGGCGCCGAGAGACGCAGAAAGCCTCGATACGGCAAGAGCGATTCGTCCGGGCTCATGAGGGGAGTTGACATTGGAACGCTAAAATAAGAACATAACAAGAACAAAGCGGAGGTTCCCATGAGTCGGATGGAGACCATGACCCACACGGAAGAAGTGATCGAACGCGCCATGGCCGCGGTTGCGGCCGCCCGAAAGAAGCGGGAACGCGAGGCCGAATGGCGCAAGCGCACCTTCGGCCGCATCGACATGGCGCCGCCGTTGCCGCGGCTGAAGCGTGGCGGTGTCCAGCTTGCGCTTCGGCTCGACGGTTCCGCGCGCTGACGAAGGAGCGGGCCGCTTCAGGCCCGGCAGCTGGATGACGGGAGAAGCGAGTCGAAGCTTCGAGAGGAATGAACATGAGGCATCGTCGAAGCATCGACCTGATGCCGCGCGAAGACGCCGACGATGACGGGGCGACCCTGGAACTCTTGCCGGAATGGTACGTGCTCGTGGCGAAATGCGGGAAATGCCGCCACCAGGGGCGGATTGATCGCCGGCTTGTTGCAAACAGGCGCGGATGGGGCGTCTCTCTCAATTCCATCGGCCCGGCGCTGAAATGCGTACGCTGCGGCAACAGGGAAGGGAACAAACTGCTTCTTGGCCGGTTGCCCCGGGACTAATGGGTGGTGCGGGCAGAAAGCGTGGCGGGGGCAGATGGGTTTGCCGTGAGTGCACGAAGTGCGCTCTTAGTCACATAGAGGGCTAATCTCCGTTCTTTGTAGTATAGAATCGGTATTGGTCGATACGTCGTGGATTTGCATGGCGTTGATGTCGATCATATATTGATTGTTAATGAAATTTATCAAGCGTGATGCGCTGAAATTAGCGTGGATTCGGAACAAATTATTATTCCTTTCGTTGATGTGGTGATCAAACGAAAGGACTAGATCATGAAGAAGCTTATAATCGCCGCGGCTGTTGTTTCTTTGATGGCAGGATCCGCATTTGCTGAGGATGCCAACCAGAAAGCCGGCACGGCCGCAGGTATCGTTGGCGGCGCGACGGCGGGTGCCGTCGTCGGCGGGCCGATCGGTGCCGGTGTGGGTGCCGTGGTCGGTGGCGCGCTCGGTGGAGCGCTGACGCCGCCGCCGCCGGAAGTCATCACCTATGTCGAACAGCAACCCGCACCGCCTTCGGTCGTCGTGCAGGAGCAGGTGGTGATCGGTAAACCCATCCCGCAAGCCGTCGTCCTGACGCCCGTACCCGATAATCCGCGCTACGCCTATGCGGTCGTAAACGAGCACCGCGTGATCGTCGAGCCGCAGTCGAGAACGGTGGTCCAGGTCATCAACTGACCGTAGGCGGTCTTCATACCGTAGTCTCTCAGGGAGGGGTGGCGTTCCGCGCCGCCCCTTGCTTTTGCCCAGCTATCGTAAGGCGAGGCATCAAGTGCCCTTGAGCGCTTCATACAGCGGGATCGGTCGTGTCGATTGGTTCAACCTGATAAACTGCTGGCCGGATTTCATCGGCGGGGAGCACGTCATGGGAGCTGTCGCGCATGAAGACTGGCCGATCGAGATGTGGCGCCTGGGGGTTGAGACCCGCATGCTCATCTCCGCGCTCAATGGCGCTTCCGGATTGTGCCTGTTCGAACAATGGATCGCGCCCGGCGCCGGCGCGCCCACCCATAGCCATCCCGTCGAAGAGGTGCTGACGGTGGTGGCGGGGCAGGCGGAAATGTGGATCGACGACGAACGTTTCATCCTCACCAGCAATCAATCGCTGATCGTGCCGAAATTGCGTTGGCACGGGTTTGCAAATGTCGGCGGCGAAACGCTCCACATTCGCGCTGTGCTTGCTTCCGCAGCCTTCGAGGCAAGCTTTGACGGTGCAGCGGAGGCGACCAGGCGCTGGGCAGCCGCGCCGGTGCAGGGATAGGCCGGCACCTCCCATAAGCCACCACCCGAACTTCGGGCAAAGCCGTCGTGTCCGGCAGCGACCGGCTATCGAGGCTCGTGGCTTGGGCTCCGCCTTCCCGAAAAGCCCGCACGCGTGTTTCTCGTGCCGAGGGACGTACGGCGCCGACGATGAAAATATACGCGCGAAACAACTAATATAAATCTCGAATTATATTGCCAGTATTTCGAGTATTTATTCGGTATTGCTTTGCGCGTTTATATAAATACAGTCCGCGTAGAAGTGTCGATATTTCCGTGGCAAAGTATTCTTGAAAATTGTTTGAAGGGGAGTGATCGCATGGCGAGGATCGTAGGTTCCTATGGGAACGACGTTTTGAAGGGTACCGCGGAAAGCGACCGCATCTGGGGGCTTTTCGGCGCCGACACGATCGACGGCGGCGCTGGCGATGATTTCGTCAGCGGCGGCGGCGGGCGCGATACCCTGATAAGCTCGAGCGGCTACGATCGGCTCGACGGCGGTGCCGACGACGACCAGATCGTGCTGAACGGGACCGGCGGTGCGGTCACCGGAGGGGCCGGCTATGATGGTCTCGTGGTCGATTTCTCACAAACCTCCGAGCGCATGGTGTTCAACGGCGGGTCCGGCCACGGTTATGTCGGAGATCCTGCGCTCGCCGGGCGCCACGTCTTCTTCCACGATATCGAGTGGTTGCGGGTGCTTGCCGGCAGCGGCGACGACCGGATCGCCGGCACCGCCTCAGGCGACAACATCTCGACGGGCGCCGGCAACGATGTCGTCTACGCCGGTGGCGGAAACGATCTCATCACCAACAGCGGCGGTCACGATCGTCTCAATGGCGGCGCCGGCAACGACCGCTTCGTTCTCATCGGTACCGGAAGCACCGTCTCCGGCGGCAGCGGCACCGATACGCTGGCTATCGATCTCGTCGCCGCCAAAGCCCCCGTCGTCTTCAACCTGCAAAACGGCCACGGCATCATCGGTCATCAGACATCAGGCGAGCGCCATATCTTCGTCACCTATGACGGCATCGAAAAGATCGAAGTGACGACGGGAAGCGGCAACGACCGGATCCTGGGGAGTACGCTTTCCGATGTCATCCAGACCGGCGGCGGCAACGACTTCATCGACGCGGGTGCCGGCGACGATACGATCATCGACGGGCTCGGCGCCAATCGCCTGTTTGGCGGTGACGGCCGCGATCAGATCACCTCGACGCTGTATTCGGCAGAAATCGACGGTGGGGCGGGCCAGGACTGGTTATGGATCAAGGAAACGCAGCGCACGAGCGACCTGACGGTCGACTTCTCCGCCGGACGGGCCTCGACCGGCACCGTCATTAGCGGCATCGAGGAGGCGAGCCTCATGCTCGGCAGCGGCAACGATCGGGTGATCGCCGGCGATCTGACCTATCTCGTGGTCGAGGCCGGCGCTGGAAACGATCACCTCGAGGGCGGCGCCGGAGGGGATGCGCTCTATGGCGAAGACGGCAATGATTACATTCACGGGGGTGCCGGAAACGACTCGATCGTCACGGGCGCCGGTGACGATGTGTCCTATGGCGGCGATGGAATGGACACGCTAGCCAATACCGGCGGCAGCGACGTGCTGGATGGCGGCGCCGGAGACGACTGGCTGCAGGACACCTTCCCCGGCGGTGGCAGCCTCGGTGTTGCGTCGATCCTGCGCGGCGGCGCGGGCAACGACACGATCAATGCCCGCTACGTCGGCGAGGTCGATGGCGGTGAAGGCCGGGACCTCCTGAACCTCAACTATGGCGGCCTGCCGGAGGCGATGGACTTCGACGCGGCACGGGGTGTCACCCATACCGGCCTGACGTTCACCGGTATCGAATATTTCAACGTTTCGAGCGGGGGCTACGACGACGTACTGCGCGGCGGCGACGACAACGACACTTTTTACGCCTCGAGCGGCAACGATATCCTCGAGGGGCGCGGCGGGGATGACAAGCTGACGGGCGCGTCGGAAAACGACCAGCTCTTCGGCGGCGACGGGGCGGATTTCCTCGATGGAGGGTCCGAGAACGACCTATTGAGCGGCGGTAACGGCAGTGATGTGCTGACGGGTGGCCGCGGCGCGGACACCTTTTACTGGTCGTCGGAAACCTCCGGCGAGGTGGGCCTCGATCGCATTCTCGATTTCGATGGCCGGCAGGGTGACCGCATCGCCTTTTCCGACGAGGCCCAGGACACAACGGGTATTCACAGCTATGCGGATTTCCTTGCCGCAGCGCGCGACACGGCCGATGGCGTGTTCGTCTCCTTCAATGGCTCGGAAACCGAAGGCATTCTGATCGAGGATAGCTCGCTCTCGGTTCTCTCCGAAAGCGATCTCGTCTTCGGCTGAGGCCTCGTTCGTCAGGCCTCCGGAGCTGCGCCTTCGTCTTGGCGCGCGGCATTGATCGTCTCCGTGGTCAGGTGCCCATCGATGAGATGAAGGCGCCGGTCCATGCGCGCGGCCATATCCAGGTCATGAGTGACCGCGACCACGGTCTTGCCCTCTTCGCGCACCAGCGTTTCCAGGATCCTGAAGACCTGCTCGGAGCTCTTGCTGTCGAGACTGCCGGTTGGTTCGTCGGCGAGGATCAGCGGCGGGTCGTTGGCGAGCGCACGGGCGACCGCCACGCGCTGGCGCTGGCCGCCCGAGAGCTGATCGGGCCGCTTGTCGAGGTGATCGGCAAGCCCGAGTGCCGCAAGCAGCTCGCTTGCCTTCTCACGCATCTCGCTCCGGCCGAGGCGGCCGAGCTTACGCATGGGAATTTCGACGTTCTCGCGGGCGGTAAATTCGGGCAACAGGAAGTGGAACTGGAAGACGAATCCGATATTGGCGAGCCGCGTGGCTGCCCGTTCGTTCTCGTCCATTCGCTCCGTGTCGCGACCGCGGATCATAAGCGTGCCACCCGTCGGCCGGTCGAGCAGGCCGAGCAGATAGAGAAGCGACGACTTGCCGGAACCGGAGGGGCCGGTGACAGCGACGAATTCCCGCTCGCCGATGGTGAGCGATATGTCCTTCACCAGCGTGACAGGTACGGTCTCCCTGAGGATCCGCGTCAAATCCTTGGTTTCGATCAGCGTGCTCATGTCGCGCCCCGGATGATATCGACGGGATTTGCCCGGGCCGCGCGCCGCGCCGGCAGGTAGCCGGCAACCGCTGCCGATCCGAGCGCGAAAGCGGCGGCGATCAGATAGTGCAACATGCTCCAGGCGATCGGTAGCCGGGTCATCTCCTGGCCGGTGGCGGCGAGCTCGAAGCGGACGAGCGAAAGGCCATAGATCATTGCCAAGCCGAACGCCCAGCCGAGAAGCGTGCCGACTGTCGCGATCGCCACGCCTTCGAGCACGAAGAGGATGCGCATGTCGGTCTCGGTGAAGCCGAGCGATTTCATGATGGCGATGTCGCGCGCCTTCTCGTGCGTGATCGTCGAGATGATGTTGAAGATACCGAAGCCGGCGACCAGCATGATCGCGGCGACGACCGTGTACATGATGACGTTGCGCACGACGAGCGCCTCGAGGATCGACTCGTTGGCCTCCTGCCAGGCGATCGCCTTGTAGCCGAGTTCCGCCTCCATACGCCGGGCGACGGTCGGGGCGGCGTTCGGATCGTCGAGCTTGATGTTGATCACGTTGATCGCGTTGGGCCGGGCTGAGAGGATCTGGGCGTTTTTCTGCAGCACATAGGCCTCGCCCTCATCGCGCGCCGTCGTGCCGGTGTGGAAGAGGCCGACGATCTTGAAGCGGCGGCTGAGCCCTTCCGAAGAGACAGCGGTGATCGTGTCGCCGATCTTGGCGCCGAGCCGGGAGGCCATGGTATCGCCGATCACCACATTGTTGCCGCCGGCGGCAAGGGCCGCGAAGCTGCCCGCCTTGAAATCTCCGATGATCGGCGAGACCCGCGGCTCCGCCTGCGGATCGATGCCGATGACGGCGGCGCCGACCTCCTGACCGGAATAGCGAAGGACGCCCTGCGCCCTGAGGGTGGCGGCAAAGCGGCCGGGGATCCAGCCGTCGAGCCAGGAGAGCGCTGCCGTTGGGTTGATGATGCCGCGGCGGTCGTCGCGTGGCCTGAGGCCGGAAATGGCTGCGGCACTAAACAGGTCTTCCGCCGGCTGGCGGCGCGCCGTGCGTTGCTCGTCGGTCACCTGCACATGGGGCATCGTGTCGACGAGCTGGCGAACGAAGTCGTCCTGGCCGCCCTGCATCAGCGCTGCCATGGCGATGGAGAAGCCGACGCCGACCGCCACGCCCAGCATCGCGACGATCGTCTGTCGGCCTCGGCCGGTGATGTGCGTCAGTGCGATGTCGAGGATGAGGCGCATGGCGGGCTCATTTCTCCGGCGAAGGGGTGGCCTTCACCCGCGTGCCATCGGCAAGACCGGTCGGGAAGGGCGAGACGACGCGCGCGTCGTCTTTGAGGCCGGAGAGGACTTCGACGCCGTCGGCGCCGCGGATGCCCGTTTTCAGTTCTCGGATCCGTGCGCGATTGCCGTCGATCACGGCGGCCTTCGTTCCTTCCAGCGCCACGGTCGGGATGATCAAGGCGCCGCTGGCGACCCGCACGATGATGTTGACATCGGTCGACATGCCGATCCGAAGCGGCGTGTCGTCGGGCAGCCGAAAGCGCACGCGATAGGTCTTCGTTACCGGATCACCCTTGGGCGTGATGCTGTCGACGGTCGCTTCCAGCTTGCGGTCGGGGAAGGCATCCGATCGGAGCAGCGCCTTCTGGCCGACGTCGACGCGCGGGATATCCTCTTCGTTGACGTCGGCGGTGACGATCAGCGGTTTCGGCTCTCCGACCCAGAAGAGCACCGTGCCGAGATCCGCGACCTCGCCGATCTCGCCGTCCTGCCTGAGTACCTGGCCGGCGCTCGGTGCGCGCAGCACATAGGTCGCGAGCCGCGCCTGGCGGCCGGCGACGAGCGCTTCGAGCTGGCCGAGTTCGCTGCGCGCCCGGTCGACTTCCTGTTCACTGATCGTGCTGCGTTCGGCGAGCGCCAGCTTGCGCCGATATTCCTCCTGCGCCAGCGTCAGCCGCGCCTGTAGTTCGCCAAGCGCCGCCCGTGCCTCGGTGTCGTCGAGGCGGGCGAGCACGTCACCCTTGGCGACACGCTGTCCCTCGCAATTGCACTGCTCAACGATGCGCTCGGCGACCGTCGGGGTGACTTTCGCCCAGGTGCGCGGCTCCACCACGCCATCCGCATAGATGATCTCCGCTGCATCGCCGCGTTTCGGCGAAATGACGGAGACGGGAACCGGGCGAAGAAAATACCAGGCGCTTGCCGCACCGACGGCAACGACAACGGTCGCTCCAATTGCATAACGAGTGAGCCGCACGAGACGCTCCTTGAACGCTTCCAATCCGTTCTGTATAAATAGACCGACGGTCGGTTTGTTTCAAGGCTGCCGATTTCCTCGACCTTCAGGAGCGTCGTGGACCGCGCCGAAAACCCGTGCTAAGCCGCGTTCTGGGAGCGCTCATGGTCAGAACGAAGAAATCGCCGGAAGTCCGATCGAACGAGTTGATCGATTGCGCCGAGCGCTTGTTCTTTCTGCACGGCTACGAGAATACAACGGTCAACGACGTCATCCGCGAGGCCAATCTATCCAAGGGTGCCTTCTACCACTATTTCGTCTCGAAGGAGGCCTTGCTGGAGGCGGTCGCGACCCGCCTGGCTGAGCGGAACCTGAAGGAATTGCAGCCGCTTTTCGAAGATTCGTCGCTCGATGCAGTCGGCCGGCTGAATGCGCTTTTTGCCGGCTCGCGGCGGCTGAAGCTCGACATGGCGCCGCAGCTGAAGAACAGCTTCAACGCCCTCTTCAAGCCCGAAAATGTCGCGCTCTATCACCGTATCGACGAGGCGCTGATGGCCGTCAGCCTGCCGCTGGTCGCCGAAATGCTGCGGCGTGGGCACGCGGACGGAACGCTCGATGCGCCCGATCCGGAAGCTTCCGCCCTGATGTTGCTGCAACTGCGGCTGAGTGTCGCCAAAGTGATGCACAAGGCCTTGCAGCGACAGGAGGCCGGCGACCTCGACGGCGCGGCTGCGATGCTCGACGGCTGGATGCGAACCTACGGCACCGCCATCGAGCGCTTTCTGAAGCTCCCGGATGGAACGATCGAAGTGACCGAACCGGGTTTCTCCCGCGCTTTCCTTGAGGCATAGCCGACGGTTCGGTTGCCGGCTCGCGCGTCATTGCCTGCCGCGGCGGCAGGGATCAAAGCGCTCCGTCGATCGCGCCGCTGTTGCGCTCGCCTGTGTTCGTCGGAGACGGAAAGAGCTGGGAGCCAAAGGCGCCCTGGCTGCTGATCTCGGGGAAGCTGACGTCTGCGATTTCGAAATCGGGCATGAGCGCAAGCATCGGCAAGATCCGTTCGAAAACCGCGCCGCCCAGCGGTGCTGCATTCCAGCCGGAGGTGCGGAAGCCATAGGTCTCCTTCAGACCCTTGGGCTCGTCGAGCAAAGTAAGAAGCAGATACCGCGGATTGTCGACGGGAACGACGCCCATGAAGGATGTGATGTTCAGCTCCTTCGAGTAGCGCCCGCTGACCACCTTTTCGGCGGTGCCGGTCTTGCCGCCGATGAAATACCCTTTGACCTCCGCCTTCTTTGCCGAGCCGGTCTTGGCGTTGAGCCGCAGCAGATAGCGCAGCGCCTCGCCGGTCTCCGGCTTGATCAGATTGCGCGCGATGATGCGTTCGTCGAGCGCCGCACCCTTGATCAGAGTTGGCCTTATAAGGCGCCCACCGTTGACGAGCGCCGCCACCGCGATGCTCGCCTGCAGCGGCGTCACGGCGATGCCGTGGCCGTAGGAGGCGGTCGCCGTGTCGATCTCGCCCCAGCGTCGCGGCAATTGTGGGTGGGCGCTTTCGGGCAGTTCCGTCGTCAGCCGCGACATCTGCCCGAAGCGCGTCAGGAATGCCCGCAGGTTCTCCGGGCCCACCGCGATCGCCATTTTCGCCATCGAGATGTTTGACGAATAGATGAAGGCCTCCGGCACCGTCAGCGGTCGATGCTGGCCGCGGTAGTCGTTGATGCGGAAGCGGCCGAAGGCGAGCGGCTTGCTGGCGTCGATGACGGAGCGGAGCGTGAACTGGCCGGAATCGAGCGCCATGGCCGTCGTCAGTGCCTTGAAGGTCGAGCCCATCTCGAAGGTGGCGGCGGCGATGCGGTTGATACGGTCGGGCTTCAGTGCGTCCACCGGCAGGTTCGGGTCGAAATCCGGGTAAGAAACGAGCGCCAGGATCTCGCCATTGGTGACGTCGAGCACCAGGCCGGCGCCGGCCTTGGCGCTGAACTTGGCGATCGCCTTGCGCAACTCGACCTCGAGCGCATGCTGGATGCGGATATCGAGCGTCGTGCTCACCGGCTCGAGGTTGCGATGGGAGAGATCCATGCCGCTCTGACGCAGCACCTCCAGCCCCTGGCCTTCGATCCAGCGCTCGATGCCGGCGATGCCAATATTGTCGATATCGACCGCGCCGAGCACGTGGGCGGCAAGCGTGCCGTTGGGATAGAAGCGCTGTTTCTCGCGCTGGAAGCCGATCGCTGGAAGGCCGGCGTTCCAGACGGCCTGCTCTTCGGCCGGCGTCACTTGCCGCTTGATCCAGGCAAACGCCGCACCGCTCTTCAGCCGACGATAGAGGTCGCGCCCGTCGAGATCAGGGAAGATCTCGGTCAGCTTCTCGACTGCCTCGTCCACATCGACGATCAGTCGAGGCTCGGCGTAAAGCCCGGAACTCGGCACGTCGATCGCCAGCAGATTGCCGTTGCGGTCAAGGATCGAGGGACGGCCGAGCGACGGCGGCGGCGGTATGTAGCCGGTGCGCTCGTAGTCGGCGGCGCCGAGCTGGACGAGACGCGCGAGCATGAGGCCGAAGACGAGCGCGAAGGCGCCGATGACGAGGAGAAGGCGGCCGCGGGGATCCGGCCGGAGCTGAGCCTTGCGTGCCATCTCAATAAAGTCCGTTGCTGTTGGTGAGAAGCTTCGCCCGCTGTTCGGGCGTAAGGTCCGCATCGGCCGTGGCCGATGTGCTCGCCGTCTCGAAGCCGTCGATGACCGGGCAGCCGCCGGCGCAGGGGGCAGTGCCCGGCTTGAAGGATTCGAGAATGGCACCCGGCGTGCCCGCCGGCACCGGCTGGCCGCTCTTCCGGTCGGTCGCCTCGACCATCATGCCTGTTGGCGCGTGGAAATCGGCCGCGGCCCGCCCCGCAAGAGCCACCTTCATGAAGTCGATGAAAATGGGTGCGGCGAGGCCGCCGCCGGTTTCGCCGTAGCCCATCGGCTTCGGCGTGTCGTAGCCGAGGAAGACACCGGTGACGATATCGGGCGTGTAGCCGACGAACCAGACGTCCTTCTCGTCATTGGTGGTGCCGGTCTTGCCGGCGATCGGCACGCCGAGCGAGCCGACATTTCGAGCAGTGCCACGTTCGACAACGCCGCGCAGCATCGAAGTGACCTGATAGGCTGTCATCGGATCGAGCACGTAGTCGCGGTCGTCCACGGGCATGGGCTCTTCCTGGCCGGTCCAGTCGGAGGCGTTGCAAGCATCGCACTTGCGCTGGTCGTGGCGAAAGATCGTGCGGCCGTAACGATCCTGGACGCGATCGACCATCGAAGGCGTGACGGCCCTGCCGCCATTGGCGATGACCGCATAGGCCGAGACCAGCCTGAGCAGCGTCGTTTCGCCGGCGCCGAGCGACATCGGCAGGTAAGGCTTCAGCTCGTCATAGATGCCGAAACGCTTGCCGTAGTCGGCGACCAGATCCATGCCGAGATGGCGGGCAAGGCGCACGGTCATCAGGTTGCGGCTGTTTTCGAGCCCGACGCGCAGCGTCGATGGACCGCTGAAGCGACCGTCGTAGTTCTTCGGTTTCCACACTCGCCCGGCGCCATCGGCAAGGGCGATCGGCGCATCCATCACCAGCGTCGTCGGCGCATAGCCGTTGTCGAGGGCGGCGGCATAGACGAAGGGCTTGAACGACGAGCCCGGCTGGCGATAGGCCTGGGTTGCGCGGTTGAATTCCGACTGGGCATAGGAAAAACCACCGGCGACCGCCAGCACCCGGCCGGTGTTCGGGTCCATGGAAACGAGCGCGCCCTGCACGAGCGGCGGCTGCCGGAGCAAGTAGCCGTCGCCCGCCTTTTCCACATAGACGACGTCGCCGGGCGCCAGAGCCCCGTCGGGTCCCGCGGCGCAGCCCCGCTTTGCCTTGGCCGAGCGGCAGAGCGCCCAGGCCATGCCCGGCCGGCCAAGGCGGATCGTCTCGTTGATGCCGAGAGCACCGCTTCGTGCCGCGGCCGTCGGCCTTAGCCCGATCTCTGCTCCATCCTTGTCGGTCGCCAGCACCACGCCGAGCCGCCATTCCGGCACGTCGGCGAGCGGCTGGAGCCTGGCAAGCGCCGGCGCCCAGTTTCCGCTGGAAGGGAGCCTGGTGACGGGGCCGCGGTAGCCCTTTGCCTGGTCATAGGCGACGAGGCCTTTGCGCAACGCCGTCATGGCGGCGGCCTGCAATCGCGGATCGAGCGTCGTGCGCACGGAGAAGCCGGCCGTATAAAGGGCAGCATCGCCGTATCGGGCGCTGAGCTGGCGGCGGACGTCCTCGGTGAAATAGTCGGAACTGGCGACCGCGGGCGATTGTTGGCGTTGCCTGACGCCGAGTGAGGAAGAGGATGCCTTGGCGGCGGCGGCGGTGTCTATGACGCCGTTCTGCCGCATCTGGTCGATCACCCAGTTGCGGCGGCCGGTTGCCCGCTCCGCCTGGCGGTCCGGGTCGTAATTGTTGGGCGCCTTCGGCAGGGCTGCGAGGAAGGCTGCCTCCGCGACCGAGAGCTCGCTGACCGGCTTGTCGAAATAGGTGAGCGCTGCCTGCGCCACGCCATAGGCACCGCGCCCGAGATAGATGTCGTTGAGATAGAGTTCGAGGATGCGGTCCTTGGAATAGGTCTGGTCGATCCGCAGCGAAAGGATCGCCTCACGCAGCTTGCGCTCCACAGTTCGGTCCGACGTCAGCAGGAAATTCTTGGCGATCTGCTGCGTGATCGTCGAGCCGCCGATCATGCGGCGACCGGAGCCGTAGTTGGCGAGATTGGCAAAGAGCGCCGTGCCGATGCTCGCAACGTCGATGCCGGGATGGGTGTAGAAGTTCTTGTCCTCGGCGGAGAGGAACGCCTGGCGCACGCGTGCGGGGATGGTGGCGATGGGTAGGAACAGCCGGCGTTCCCGCGCGAGTTCCGCGACCATCGTGCCGTCGGCGGCATAGAGGCGGCTGGTCACCGCCGGCTCCCAGTTGGCGAGCGTGCGGTGATCGGGCAGGTGTCGCGTCAGGGCTGCGACGAGCGAGGCGGCGGCCAGCGCGACGACGACAGTAAGATTGAGGCATGTGCCGAGCAGATTTACGAGGAGCTTCATAACGGGCAGAGCGGACCTTCATGGCAGCAGGCAGCGTCGCCGACACAGGTGTTCGTGCGGCGGGCAGCGCATGCGGAGCGGAGTATTGGGGTGCGCCTACGTCCGCGGACGTTGGCTCGGTGACGGTGCCTGCGGCCGCTAGGGCCAGATGAAACGGCGCATGGATCGGGTCTCCGAAAGCGGTGCGGCTGACCGCGCCTTTCCTGAGTTGGCGACTTCCGGGCAACGGCACGCACCGCCGATAAAGTTCACCGTAAAGGGATTGTGCTTACGCAACAAACCACGTTTATTTGCGAGACCCATTAGGTGAGTTAGGGCATTCATGGTCAGGCCATATCTTCCGCTCAATGCGCTGCGCGCTTTCGAAGCCTCGGCGCGGCATCTGAGCTTTACGCGCGCGGCAATCGAGCTCTGCGTTACGCAAGCCGCGGTCAGCCATCAGGTCAAGCTTCTCGAAAACCGCCTGAACGTGACCCTGTTCAAGCGGCTGCCGCGCGGACTGATGATCACGGCGGAGGGCGAGGCGTTGCTGCCGGTTCTGCGCGATAGCTTCGACCGGATGGCGGACATGCTCGACCGCTTCGAGGCGGGGCATATTCGCGAAGTGCTGATGATCGGCGCCGTCGGCACGTTTGCGGTCGGTTGGCTGCTGCCGCGGCTCGCGGATTTCCAGGCGAAGTATCCCTTTGTCGACGTTCGCCTCTCCACCAACAACAACCGCGTCGACATGGCGGCCGAGGGGCTGGATTTCGCTATCCGCTTCGGCGGCGGCTCGTGGCACAATATCGAGGCGACGCGGCTCTTCGAGGCGCCGCTATCCGTGCTTTGCATCCCTGAGATCGCCGAGCGGCTGAAGACGCCGGCCGATCTGCTCGACGAAACGCTGCTCCGGTCCTATCGGGCCGACGAGTGGGTGACCTGGTTCGATGCAGCCGGCATCGCCTATCCGGCGCCCCTGCTCAAGGGCATCGTCTTCGATAGTTCGCTGGCGATGATGGAGGCAGCGGCCCAGGGGATCGGCGTGGCGCTGGCGCCACCACTGATGTTCTCGCGGCTGCTGTCGAACGGCACGATGCGCCAGCCCTTCGACGTTCACACCTCGATGGGAAGCTACTGGCTGACGCGGCTGAAATCGCGTCCCGTCACGCCGGCGATGACCGCCTTCCACGATTGGCTCGCTGCGGCGGCCGAGCAGGAGGCAGCGGCCTTGCCGGCCACGCCCGACGTTATCGCAGGCTGAACGTCCGCCACAGGGCCGTGCAGCGCAAGCTGGGCCTCAACCGGGTCCCGCGGCGGCGCGTCTTGATGACCAAATAATTCTAATGCCTGCCACCAATTCTAATGATGGCCACGACCCACGGCTTTTATCCGTTCACTCGGACGATTTTGCCGTCGAGCACTCGTACACCGTGCGCCCGCTTTGGGCATCGACGCCGGCGAGGCTCACCTCATAGCCCCAGAGATGGCGGATATGGCGCATCGTCGCGTCGCGGCTGCCCTCGTCGAGCAGGATACCGTGCTTGACATTGTGCTGCAGCCGCAATTGCCGGTCACCGAGCAGATCGACGTCCATCACCTGGATGTCCGGCTGGTTGGCAGCAACGTCGTAGCTGTTGGCGAGCGCCGAACGGACCGCGGAATAGCCGCGCTCGTTGTGGATCGAGGCAACCTCGACGAAACGATCCGACGAGCGATCGGAGAGCTGGAACAGCCGGAACTTGCGCATCACCGCCGGGCTCAGATACTGCAGGATGAAGGACTCGTCGCGATGGTTCGCCCAGGCGTCACGCAGCGTTTCCATCCAGTCGCCGTTGCCGGCGAAAGACGGGAACCAGTCGCGGTCTTCCTCCGTCGGTTCGGTGGCAATCCGCTGGATATCCTGCATCATCGCAAAGCCGAGCGCGTAGGGGTTGATGCCCGGGTAGCGCCGGTCGTTGAAATCCGGCTGGAATACGACGTTGGAATGGCTCTGCAACAGTTCCAGCATGTGACCTTCGCCAATCCTGCCCTGGTCGTAGAGGCGGTTGATGATGGTGTAGTGCACGAAGGTGGCGCAGCCCTCGTTCATGACCTTCGTCTGGCGCTGCGGCGAAAAATATTGTGCGATGACACGCACGATCCTGAGCAGCTCGCGCTGCCAGGGCTCCAGGATCAGGCTGTGCTTTTCGAGGAAATAGAGCAGGTTTTCCTCCGGCAGGTTGAGCACCTTCTTGCGCTCCGAAGCGTCGCGCTCGGCCTCGGCCGGATCACGGCTCTCGGCGACCTGCGGCAGGGTCCGCCAGAGGTCGCTATAGGTCTGCTCCTCATATTCCAGCCGCTCGCGCGCCCTTTCGCGCACCTTTTCAGAGGAGAGGCGTGGCGGGCGGCGGTAGCGGAAGACGCCCTGGTCCATCAGCGCATGGGCGGAATCGAGAATGGCTTCGACGGCGGCAGTGCCGTGCCGCTCCTCGCATTTGGTCACGTATTTCTTGGCGAAATCCATATAGCTCAGGATCGCGCCGGCATCTGTCCACTGGCGAAAGAGATAGTTGTTCTTGAAGAAGTGGTTATGGCCGAAAGCGGCATGCGCGGTCACCAGCGCCTGCATCGCCATGGTGTTTTCTTCCATGAGATAGGTGATGCAGGGATTGGAATTGATCACCAGCTCATAGGCAAGACCGCGGTGGCCCTTACGGTAGTGATGCTCCTCATAGGCAAAGCGCTTGCCGAAAGACCAGTGCTGGTACATGAGCGGCATGCCGACCGAGGAATAGGCGTCGAGCATCTGTTCGGAGGTGATGATCTCCAGCTGGTTCGGGTAGACGCTGAGGCCCATTTCTTCGAGCGCGACTTGCTCGATCGCGTCGTAAGCACGCGACAGCGTCGCAAAATTCCAGTCGGACCCCTGGAACAGGAGACCTGAGGTCGTGCGTCGTGCCATCCGGTCTCCCCCTCACTTCCGGGTGCGTGCGGCCGGCTGCCGGGCAAAAAGCCTGCGGAAGACCGGGTAGATGTCGGCGGGCTTGGCGATCCGGGTCATCTGGAAATTCGACTTCTCGCCGTCCACCGTGCGATAGGCGCGCCAGAGCGCGGTGCCGTTGTCCGTCGAGCCGAAGATTTCCGTCTCGCGCTCGTCGATGATCTCGACATAGGCATAGTACTGGCAGAGCTTCGTGAGTTTTTCCCGCAGCAGTGCCGCACAATGTTCGCTGTCGCCGATGATGTTGTCGCCGTCGGAGGCCTGGGCCGCATAGATGTTCCAGATCTGCGAGGGGTAGCGGTCCTCGACGATCCTGATCATCTCTTCGAGCGCGGTCGATACGATCGTGCCGCCGCTCTGGGTGCTGTAGAAGAAGGTCTCCTCGTCAACCTCACGCGCCTCGTCCGTATGGCGGATGAAGACGATGTCGATGCGTTCGTAGCGCCGTTTCAAAAACAGGTGCAGAAGCACGAAGAAGCGTTTGGCGAGGTCCTTCTCGCGCTCGCCCATGGAGGCCGAGACGTCCATCAGGCAGAACATCACGGCGTTGGCGTTCGGCAGTGGCTGCTGCTCAAAGCGGTTGAAGCGGATGTCCACCGGATCGACGTAAGGGATGCGCCGCCGCTTCTTCTCGATCCTTTCCAGCTCGACCCGCAGTTCCTTGAGCCTCTGTCGGCTCTTCGCCGTCGGCTCCGGCTCCACTTCCAGTTGCGCGATCTCGTCGGTGACCGCGGTCAGTTCCTTCTCCTTCGGCCGGTGCAGCGCCAGGCGCCGGCCAAAACTGTTGCGCATCGTGCGCCCGACATTGATGTTCGTCGGCGTTCCCGCCGTGGCGAAGCCGGCGCGGCGGGGCTTGAAGGTGACCGTTTCCTTGAGGCTGAGCTTGACCATGTCGGGGAGCTCCAGATCCTCGAAAAACAGATCCAGTACTTCCTCGCGCGACAGGATGAACTGGAAATCATCGTCGCTTTCGCCGGTTCCGGGCTTGCCCTTGCCGCCGCCACCGCCGCCCGCTTCCGGTTTCGGCAGGCGGTCGCCTGCCGAAAACTCCTTGTTGCCGGGAAGCACGTAGTTGCGTTCGCCGGAGCCGCGGGACGGCTGGAACGTGGGCTCGCTGGCACCATCAGTCGGCATCGGCACGCCATGCGCGGCGTCGACGTCGATGATCCTGTCCGACTTGACCTGATCCTTGATGACCCGCTTGAGCTCTTCGCGGGCCCGCTTCAGAAAGCGTTGTCGATTGCCGAGGCTCTTATCCTTCGGATTGAGCCGCCGGTCGATGAAATTCGGCATAAACCAATCCCCTGCTTCGGCATCGTCAGCCCGCCTTGTTGACCCGCATATACCAATCGACCAGCCGCCGGACCTGACGCTCCGTATAGCCGCGTTCCGTCATGCGTTGGACGAACTCGGCGTGTTGCTTCTCGGATGCGCTGTCCTTCTTCGAGCCGAAGCTGATGACCGGAAGCAGGTCTTCGACCTGGCCGAACATGCGCTTCTCGATCACGTCGCGAAGTTTTTCGTAGCTCGTCCAGGAGGGGTTGCGCCCATGGTTCTTGGCACGGGCGCGCAGGGTGAACTTGACGACCTCGTTGCGGAAGTCTTTGGGATTGGCGATGCCGGCCGGCTTTTCGATCTGCGACAGTTCGCTGTCGAGGATCTCCCGGTTGAGGATTTGTCCGGTATCCGGGTCCTTGAAGTCCTGATCTTCGAGCCAGGCGTCGGCATAGGCGATGTAACGGTCGAACAGGTTCTGGCCGTATTCGCTGTAGGATTCGAGATAGGCCTTCTGGATTTCGTGGCCGATGAATTCGGCATAGCGCGATGCCAGCTCGGACTTGATGAAGTCGAGGTAGCTCGCTTCCGTCTCCTTCGGGAACTGTTCGCGGCGGATCGCCTGTTCCAGAATGTACATGAGGTGCACGGGATCGGCCGCGACCTCCTTGGTGTCGTAGTTGAAGGTTTCCGACAGAACCTTGAAGGCAAAGCGGGTGCTGATGCCGGTCATACCCTCGTCGACGCCGGCGGCGTCGCGATATTCCTGAACGGACTTCGCCTTGGGATCGGTGTCCTTCAGGTTCTCGCCGTCATAGACCCGCATCTTGGTGTAGAGCGGCGAGTTCTCGTGACGGGCAAGGCGGGTGGAGACGGTGAAGCGGCTGAGGCTTTCCAGCACTTCCGGCGCGCAGGGGCTCTTGGTCAGTTCGCTTTCGCGCAGCAGCTTCTCGTAGATCTGCCGCTCTTCGGTGACGCGCAGGCAGTAAGGCACCTTCACCACGAGGATGCGGTCGAGGAAGGCCTCGTTGTTCTTGTTGTTCTTGAACTGCAGCCATTCGGACTCGTTCGAGTGCGCAACAACGATGCCCTGATAGGGGAAACCTCCGAAGCTTTCGGTGCCGTTGTAGTTGCCTTCCTGGGTTGCGGTCAAAAGCGGATGCAGCACCTTGATCGGCGCCTTGAACATCTCGACGAATTCGAGCAAGCCTTGCGTCGTGCGGTTGAGGCCGCCGCTATAGGAATAGGCGTCGGGATCGGCCTGGCTGTAGTTTTCGAGCTGGCGGATGTCGACCTTGCCGACCAGCGAGGAAACGTCCTGATTGTTCTCGTCCCCGGGCTCGGTCTTGGCGATCGCCACCTGGCGCAGGCGCGACGGCATCAGCTTGACGACGCTGAATTTGGAGATGTCACCATCGACTTCGTCGAGGCGCTTCGTCGCCCAGGGTGAGATCAAGCCGGTCAGCCGGCGTCGGCCGATGCCGTATTTGTCTTCGAGCAGGTCGGCCATGCGGTCGGGATGGAAGAGGCCAAGCGGTGATTCAAAGACGGGACTGACCTTGCCGCCGACCGCCAGCGTGTAGATCGGCTGAAGTTCCATCAATTTTTTCAGGCGCTCGGCGAGCGACGACTTGCCGCCGCCGACCGGGCCGAGCAGGTAGAGGATCTGCTTGCGCTCCTCCAGCCCCTGCGCGGCATAGCGGAAGTAGCCGACGATGCGCTCGATCGTATCTTCCATGCCGTAGAAGTCGGCGAAGGATGGATAGATCTTGACGGTCCGGTTTGAGAAGATGCGGCCGAGACGTTCGTCCGCGCTGGTATCGATGAGGGTTGGATTACCTATGGCTGTAACCATCCGCTCCTGTGCGGTGGCATACATGCTTTTGTCGTCGCGACATGCCAGAAGGTATTCCTGAAGACTGATTTCTTCTTGCGCTGCACTTGTATAGATCTCCGAGAAGAGATCAAAGACGTCGCATTCGCTCTTTTGCATCATGCTCTCCCGCGGCCGCTGGCTGAGACGGGGATCGCTGCTTATCGGCTCGCTCATTCGAATAAACGGCGTCCCATGCGCAATGTTCCTTCAGAGTACTCGCTTTCTCGTGATTCTCGAAGGGGTTGTTTCAATGAATGAAAAATCGTGACTGTGGCATCACGAAAACCTGATCGAAGCGGTGGTCATAAGGCGTTGAACGCAGGGCGTGCGCGATTGGCGCCGCATGCGCCCAGGCGTTTTCTGTGCGAGCGCCATGTTCGGTTGCGTCAGCCGCCGCCGGGTCCGCCGAGGTGGTGGAAAAGAAGGGCCAGAACCGCGTCTCGCATGGTCGCTGTCTCGACATGGCCGATGCCCGGCGCTGCAACCAAAGATAAGTCGTCTTCGACGGCGGCCGCCCGATAGGCAGCCTGCGTCTCGTCACAGGTGCGCTCCACCGCTTGAGGCGGCGTCAGGGAATCATCGAGCCCCACGCAGATCAGTTGGGGTCGGGAGGCGACGAGCTCGGCGCCTCGACAGCGCCGCCACGCGGCGACGCCGGAGAGAAGGAACGCCTTTAGGCGAGCCAGGCTGGCAGGCGCACCGAAACGCGGCCGGTGAGCGCCGCCTCGACGCAGTCGGCGAGGTTGCTGAAGCGCACGGCGCGGCCGGAAAGACCGGGACCGTAATGGGCGTATTTACCGGAATTGGTCATCAGCGCCCGGGTCTTGGTCGGAAAGACCGGTTCGGAGATCGAGCACCAGCAAATATCCGGCAGGACCTGGATGCCGCTCTCTTCAAGGCGGGCAAGCAGACCTTCGTCCCGTGCTGCGGCTATCGCGTCTCGCCCGGCGGTGACGATCACGGCGACGTTGCTATCGCGCTTGCGGCCGTCGAAGGCTGTGGCCAGCGCGCGGCACTCCTCGAGCGACGCATGCGGGCTGCCGATGGCGACAAGCTCGACCTCCGCCGGACCGTCGTTCAGGAGCGACCAGGCCGCGGCCATGTCGGCGCGCGTGATCGTCGTGTGGTCGGCATCCTTGGCGGCGGCACCTTCCGCTTCCGGGGTCACGCCCTCCACATGTAGCATCGGGGATGCGGACGTGGTGCCGAAGGCGGCGCAAAGCGCCTTGAGGTCGTCGCGCGAGGGCTTTGCCGATGCAAGACCGCGCAAAAGCGGGATGCGGTCGGGTGCTGCCTTGCCGGCGAGATAACCGATCAGCGGCCAGAAGGCATCGTCGATATCCTCCGGCAGTTCCACGTCGATGACGCGCGTCGCCTTGCGCGGCGCGTCGAGATAGACGCCCGAGAGCGGTGCACGACCGGTGAGCGCAATGCAGAGATCGAGAAAGTCCGGGTGTTTGGCCGTGCGCGCGCCGAGCACCGTGTTGGCGAATATGACGGCGTTCGATTCCGCCCAGGCGATGGCTTCGCCGGATTTCGGCGCGCTGTCGAGCAGATAGGGCGAGCAGGTGAAGGTCGGGCGGCAGCCCATGCGCACATAGGCGTCGGCAAGCCTTGCTGCCGGATCGCCGAAGCTCTCCGGCACGCCCTGCGCCCGCCAGTTGGCGCGGTCGACCGAGATCGCGTTCATGGTCGTCGGCACGCGAACCTTGGCCCCCATGTCCGCCATCTTCTCGGCGAAGGTGAGGTTTGCCGGGCTCGCATAGATGCAGCCGTCGATATGGCCCTGGACCACGTCGATGAGCTTTTCCGCACCCTGCTGCGCCGCCATCGCCGCGATGATGCGCATCGCCTGTTGCACGGCGATGCCGTCACGACCGTCGAGCATGGCGCGATCGTCGTCGGTGAGATCAAGCGCCGTCATTGCCGGCGGAGCGACCGGAATTGTCAGGCCATCGGCTTCGATTGCCGTATCGCTGATGCGCGCGGTCTTTGCTTGCGCCAGCGCCTTGAAGGCGTCGCGCGAAAGCCGAAGCACCGGCAGGGATTTTCCGAACATTTCGGCCGCGATCAGCGCGCCGAGCGTCAGCACGTCTTCCGCTTCCGAGAAGACCAGGGCCGCCGGCGCACGGCCGGTCAGCGCCATGTCGAGCAGCACGCCCGAACCGGTGCAGGAGCCGCGGCTCGACGGCATCATCAGGATGCCGTCGGTCAGACAGAGGCCGTGCAGCGGATGGTGCACGTCGATCACCCGACCCGTTGCCGGATCGACCCCGCCCCAGAAGCTCAGCGCCTCCTCCGTGGCGATGATGGGGCCATCGGCGGAGCCGGAAAGAATGCTGCGGGCGGAGATCGATTGGGTCATTTTACGACAAATCCATGAGCAAAGGGGTCGCGGTCATCGATGAAGATCGTGTTGATGCCGGTCATGCGGGCCCAGCCGGCAATCGACGGGATGATGGCGTCGCGGTCCGCGACCTTGGTCGCCGCCTCGACACGGCCCTTGAACAGCGAACCGATGATCGATTCATGCACGAACTCGTCACCGACCTTGAGCTTGCCCTTGGCGGCAAGCTGGGCCATGCGCGCCGACGTGCCGGTGCCGCAGGGCGAGCGGTCGATCGCCTTTTCGCCGTAAAAGACGGCGTTGCGCGCATGCGCTTCTGCCTGTGTTGGCTTGCCGGTCCACTGGATGTGGCTGAGGCCCTTGATTTCCGGGTGCTCCGGATGCACGAACTCGTATTTGGCGTTGAGCGCCGCGCGGAGCTTCGGGCTCCAGCCGACGAGTTCGCCGGCCGTATGGTCGGCCATGTCGCGAAAATTCTTCTGCGGTTCGACGATGGCGTAGAAGTTGCCGCCATAGGCGACGTCGACGACGATCTCGCCAAGACCCTCGACTTCAGCCGTCAGCCCCTCGGCGTAGAGGAAGCCCGGAACGTTGGTGAGGCGCACTTCTTCGACGAAGCGGCCTTCCTGGCGATAGGTGATGTCGACCTTGCCGGCCGGCGCGTCGATTGAAAGCTTGCCCGGTTCGCGCGGCGTGATCAGGCCGTTTTCGATCGCCATGGTGATGGTGCCAATCGTGCCGTGGCCGCACATCGGCAGGCAGCCCGACGTTTCGATGAAGAGCACGGCGACATCGCAGTCGGGCCGGGTCGGCGGATAGAGGATAGAGCCCGACATCATGTCGTGGCCGCGCGGCTCGAACATCAGGCCAGTGCGGATCCAGTCGAACTCGCGCAGGAAATGGGCCCGCTTCTCCAGCATGTTAGCGCCTTCGAGTCGTGGCCCGCCGCCGGAAACGAGGCGGACCGGATTGCCGCAGGTGTGGCCGTCGATGCAGGAGAAGGTGTGGTTGGCCATGGTCTAAACTCTGTCAGAAACGTTGGGGCGAGAAGGAACTGATATCGATCGCCGGCCGCCGGCCGGTGAGCAGGTCGGCAACGAGCCGTGCGGTGCCGGCCGATTGCGTGAGACCGAGATGGCCGTGGCCGAAGGCGTAGACGACGCGGCCGGTGGCGCGGGCGCGGCCGATCGCCGGAAGGCTGTCGGGCAGCGACGGGCGGAAGCCCATCCATTGCACGCCGCCCTCGCTCTTGAAGCCCGGCAGGAAGGCTTGCGCCTTCTTCAGCATGGCTTCCGAGCGGCGGAAGTTCGGCGGCAGCTTCAGCCCGCCGAGTTCGACGGCGCCGCCGACGCGGATACCGGTCGAAAGCCTGGTGACGACGAAGCCGTGTCCGCCGAAGGTTACCTGGGTGCGCAGATCGAAGGCATCCTGCGGCAGCGTGGTGTTGTAGCCGCGCTCGGTTTCGAGCGGGATACGCTCGCCGAGCGTACGGGCGACCTGGTGCGAGAACGCGCCGGCTGAAAGCACGACCTGTTCTGCCCGCCGCGTCTTGCCGTCGGCCGTCAGTTCGACGCCACCTTCGATCGGCTTCAGTGCCGTAACTTCGGCACGCTCGATCACACCTCCCTTGGCGCGGAAATGGTCTGCCAGCGCCAGCGTGTAGAGCTTGGGATCGGCGATGGAATACCAGCCGGGGGTAAAGGTGCCATGGGTGAAGCGCGATGCGAGACCAGGCTGGATCTCGGCCATCTCGGCCGCGCCCATGTGTCGGAACTCGATGCCGTGTTCGGCTCGCGCGGTCCAGCCGGGAAGAGAGGCCTTCAGCTCGGCTTCGCTTTCATAGACCTGCAGATTGCCTTCCTTGCGCAGCATCGGCAGGGTGCCGGTCTCGGCGAGGAAAGGTTCGAGCTCGGCCTTGGAGAGGTCCATCATCGCCGTCTGGGCGGTCGTCGAATGGGCCACGCGGCTTGCCGAGCAGGCGCGCCAGAAGCGGAACATCCACGGCGCGATCTGTGCCGCATAGGCCGGTGGCACGCTCAAGGGCCCAAGCGGGTCGAGCAGCCACTTCGGCGCCTTCTTCAAGATGCCGGGTGACGCGAGCGGCAGGATGTCGGTGAAGGCGAAGGCCCCGGCGTTGCCCGCCGAGGCACCTGCTGCCGGGCCTTCCCGGTCGAGCACGGTGACGGAAAGTCCCCGTGCCTGGGCGGCGATCGCCGCAGAAAGGCCGACAACGCCGGCGCCGATGACGATGACGTCAGGCTGAACTGCATCCTTCATGATCGGCTCAGTGCGTCGCTGCGAGGAACTTTTGGAGTTCCGGATCCTTCGGCGCGCCGAAGAGCGCTTCCGGTGCGGCGATTTCCGCCATCACGCCCTTGTGGAAGAAGGCGACGCGGTCGGAAACTTCGCGGGCAAACTTCATTTCATGGGTGACGCAGATCATCGTCATGCCCTCGGAGGCCAGCATGCGCAGCGTGTCGAGCACTTCGCCGACGAGCTGCGGATCGAGCGCCGAAGTCACTTCGTCAAACAGCATGTATTCCGGCGACATTGCGAGTGCGCGGGCGATCGCCATGCGCTGCTGCTGGCCGCCCGACATGCGGGTTGGATAGACGCCGAGCTTCTCGCCGAGGCCGACGTGCGTGAGCTGCTTGACGGCGTTCTCCTCGGCCTTTTCCTTGGAGAGGCCGAGCACCTTGCGCGGCGCCAGCATGACGTTTTCAAGCACGGTCAGGTGCGGGAAAGCATTGAACTGCTGGAAGACGATGCCGAGCTTGCTGCGCAGCTTGTTGAGGTTTGTTGATTTCGCGTGGACCTCGGTGCCGTCGACGAGGATGCGGCCGGCATCGATCGGCTCGAGACCGTTGATGCAGGTCAGCAGCGTCGACTTGCCGGAACCGGAGCCGCCAATGATGGTCAGCACCTCGCCCTTGTTGACGGTGAGGTCGATGCCTTTGAGAACCTCCAGCGAGCCGAAGGATTTGCGAACGTTCTGGATCTCAATCATTGGACCACCGTTTTTCAAGGTAACCGCCGAGCCGGGCGATCGGGAAGCTGATGAGGAAGTAGATGGCGCCGCAGATCAGAAGGATCAGCAGCGGTTCCTGCAGGCGGGTGACGAGCACCTGCGAGGCGCGCAAGAGTTCGATCAGGCCGAGCCAGAGGACGAGTGCGGAGTCCTTCATGACGCCGAGCGTCAGGCCGATCCAGGACGGCAGCGAAACGCGGGTCGCAAGCGGCGCCACGATGTAGCGCATGTCCTGCCACCAGGTCATGCCGAGCGAGCGGGCGGCGCGGCGCGTCGTCGGTGGCACGGAAGAGATGCCGCCACGAACGATCTCGGTGCAATAGGCGGCCGTATAGAGCGACAGCACCACGCAGGAGGTCGTGAACGGTGCCCAGCCGAGCTTGGCGATCGCCTGGAAGGCATTGGCAAGAACCAGCTGGATCAGCAGCGGCACCGAACGGAAGATGTCGAGCACGAAGGTGAGCGGAGCGGCCCAATAGGGGCCGACCTGGTTGCGCACGACGCCGAAGATGATGCCGAGCACGGTGCCGGCGGTAACCGAGACGGCGGTGACCGCGAGCGTCATCAAGGCGCCCTGCAGCAGGAAGCCGAGATCAGCGAGGGTGAGGGCGGTATTGAACATCTCTCACCTCTCCTTAGTAGCGGAACATGCGCGCGGCGAGCAGGCGCGCGCCCAGCGTCACGGCCTTGGCGATCAGGTAGTAGATGATCGCCGCGATCGCGAAGAATTCGAAGGTGCGGAACGAACGGGCGTTCAGTTCCTGGGTGATGCCGGCAAGGTCGGTGTTCATGCCGACGGTAACGCCAAGCGAGGTCATCAGGATCGCCCAGACCATCTGGTTGGTGACGGGCAGGAAGGCGATGCGCAGCATCTGCGGCAGCACGATGTAGCGGAAGGCCTGCACCGGGGTCATGCCGAGCGAGCGGCCGGCCCGCGCCTGGGTATCGGGAATGGCCTTGAGGGCGCCGCGGAAGTTTTCCGCGAGATAACCGGCATTGTTGAAGGCGATCCCCGCGAGCAGCGCCGTATAGGGGCTCAGGTGGATACCGAAATTGCCGAGGCCGAAATGGGCCATGTAGATCTGGAACAGCGCCGGCGTGTTGCGGGCGATTTCGACCCAGGCGGTGGCAAAACCACCGAGGATGCGATTGCCCGACAGGCGGCAAGCCGTCAGCGCGAGCGCCAGTGCCAGGCCGATGACCATCGAGAGCAGAGCCACCTGCAGGGTGACCAGCGCTCCGTCGAGCATCTGTGGCAGGGCTTTCAGCGCCTGGTTCCAATGAAAGGTATAGCTGAACATGTTTCGTCTCACCTCTTCGGAAACGAATAGCGGCGCGAAGCTAAACTTCGCGCCGCCAGATAAACGGCATATTAGCGGTAAACGCCCTTAGCCGTAAGGTCCGGAAGTTCGCCGCCGACCCACTTTTCGTAAAGTTCAGCGTAGCGGCCGGTGCGGACCTGCTGGTTGATGAAGAGGTTGAGGAAGTTGATGAAGCCGTATTCTTCGCGGTTGGTGAAGAGCGCGACGTAGTCGGTGTCGAACGGAGCCTTGCCAACGACGGAGATGCCGGCGAACTTGCCGCCCTTCACGTTGGCCTGGGCGACGGTCGAGGTCGAAACCGTAGCGTCGATCTGGCCCTGGCTGAGCGCGAGGAAGACGTCTGCCTGGGTCTGGTACGGACGGAACTCACCGGCGCCCCATTCCTTGACCTGCTTTTCGAGAGCGATCGCTTCGAACGTGCCGGCGGTCGCGCCGACAACCTTGCCCTTCATGTCTTCGAAGGACTTGACGCCCGACTTCTCGTTGGCAGTGACGGCCATTTCGAAGGCGAAGTAGGGGATCGTCATGCCGACGGTCTTGGCGCGCTCAAGCGTGTCGGAGGTCGAGGCAACGCCGACGTCAACGCGGCCCGACATCAGAGCGGGAATGCGCTCCGGGAACGGGGTCTCGACGATTTCGGCGGTGACGCCGAGTGCCTTTGCGAGGTCGTTGCAGTAGTCGACGTCAAAACCGATCGGGTTGTTGTTCTCGTCGCGAGAACCCATCGGCGGGAAGTCGAGCACGACTGCGCAACGCAGCGTACCCGAGCCGATGACGTCATCCAGCTTGTCGGCATGGGCCTGGCTGGTCAGAGCAGCGGCCGCAACGAGGCCGAGCGCGAGCACCGAAGTCTTCATTTTCTCTCTCCCTGAAATGAGTGCCGTCTGACGGCTGAGGCACTATTCCGTTTTAGACAGCACAAATCAATAGAAAAATACAATTAGTATACAAAAAGTATAAGTTCATAACGCAGAACGCGCGCAGGCATCCCATTTGTTTCGTCAAATGGGATGCCTGCGCAGCGATCTGTCGTGTCTTGCGGCTGCGGGCGGCAGGCACCCGCAGCTGTCGGTGAGTGCCTTAGCCCTGGAAGTCCTCGGGCAGCAGGCCTTCCGGCATGTTCTGGTAGGCGACCGGGCGCAGGAAACGGCGGATCGACAGGGTACCGACGCTGGTTGCGCCGAAGTTGGTCGAGGCCGGATAGGGTCCGCCATGCACCATCGAATCCACCACCTCGACGCCGGTCGGGAAGCCGTTGACGAGGACGCGGCCGGCCTTGCGCTCAAGGATCGGGCGCAGACGACGGGCGGTCTCGAGATCGGTCGCATCCATGTGGATGGTGGTGGTCAGCTGCCCCTCGAAGCCGCGGGCAAGCTGTTCCATTTCAGAGGTCGAACCGACGCGAACGACGAGGCCGAGCGGACCGAACACCTCTTCGCCGAGCGCATGGTCGGCCAGGAACTGGTCGCCGGTCGTTTCGAACAGGTTCGGCGAGACCGAGCGGCCGGACGATTCGGTCGTCAGCAGCGGCTTCACCGTGTTGCGGCTTTCAAAGCGCGCCTGGCCGTCGTGATAGGCCTTGGAAATGCCGTCCGTCAGCATCGTCTGCGGCGCGACCTTGCCGAGCGCTTCGACGGCGGCCGTGGTGAAGCGATCGGCGTCAGCACCTTCGACAACAACGGCGATGCCGGGGTTGGTGCAGAACTGGCCGGCACCCATGGTCAGCGAACCGGCCCAGCCCTGGCCGAGTGTCTCGGCGCGTGCCTTCAGTGCTTCCGGCAGCAGGAACATCGGGTTGACCGAGCCGAGCTCGCCGAAGAACGGGATCGGCTCCGGACGTGCGGCGCAGAGATTGAAGAGCGCGCGGCCACCGGCGAGCGAACCGGTGAAGCCGACGGCCTTGATCAGCGGATGCTGGACAAGCGCTTCGCCGACCTGGCGGTTGCCGCCCTGGATCAGCGAGAAGACGCCCGGGTGAACGCCGGTCTTGCGGATCGCGGCCTCGACGGCCTGCGCAACGATCTCACCGGTGCCCGGATGGGCCGAGTGGCCCTTGACGACCACGGGGCAGCCGGCAGCAAGGGCGGCAGCCGTGTCGCCGCCGGCGGTCGAGAAGGCCAGCGGGAAGTTCGAGGCGCCGAAGACGGCGACCGGGCCGATCGGGCGCTGGATAAGGCGGATTTCCGGGCGCGGCGCCGGCTGACGCTCGGGCAGGGCCGCATCGAAACGGCGGTCGAGATATTCACCCTTTTCGATGTGGTCGGCAAAGAGACGGAGCTGGCCGGTGGTGCGGCCGCGTTCGCCCTGCAGGCGCGCTTCCGGCAGGCCGGTTTCCTGGGTGCCGATCTCGGTGATGGCCTCCGCGCGTGCCTCGATCTCATCCGCGGTGGCGCGCAGGAACGCGGCGCGCTCGGCCCGGGTCGAATAGCCATAGCTCAGGAAGGCTTCTTCGGCGGCTTCAGCCGCGCGGTTGACCAGCTCTACGGTGCCGGTGGCGAACTGATGGACCGGACCGTGGGCGGGTGCCGATGCGAAGGTGCCCGCGCCGTCGAGCCATTCGCCGGCGACAAGGTGTTTTCCTTTGGGGGTGAAGGCCATCTGCCGATCCTTTCGTTCGATCCCGGATTGCCTTTTCTGGCAGAGGGGATCATGGCTGAATTGCACTTGTCGGATCTTTGTATACTATATGTATGCAGAACATCAATCGCCTGACTGGCCCTTCCGGATCAGGCGCAGCATTTGAGAGGGAGAGAGATGAGCGAAACCAACACCCTGACGATCGCAGCACTTTTCGAGCGCGTCGAGGCGATCTTCCTGAAGGCGGGGCTCAACGCCATTCAGGCCGGTGCACTGGCCCGCGTGATCGTCGCCGGCGAGCGGGATGCCTGCAAGTCGCATGGCATCTACCGCATCGAAGGAGCGCTTCGCACCGTCAAGGCGGGCAAGGTGAAGCCGGATGCAACACCGGAGCTCGAAGCGGGCGAAGGTTCCGCTATCGTCAAGGTCAACGCCAAGGGCGGTTTTGCCAATCCCGCCTTCGAGCTCGGCCTGCCGGTTCTCGCCGAACGCGCTCGCTCGCTGGGCATCGCCGCGCTCGTCATCAACGATTGCACCCATTTTTCGGCGCTCTGGCCTGAGGTCGAAGGCCTGACCGGCGAGGGACTTGCCGGCCTCGTGATGTGCCCGAGCTATGCGACCGTTGCGCCGACCGGCGGCAACAAGCCGCTGCTCGGCACCAACCCCTTCGCCTTCGGCTGGCCGCGCGAAAACAAGCCGCCTTACGTCTTCGACTTCGCCACCTCGGTTGCCGCCCGCGGTGAGATCGAACTGCACCGCCGTGCCGGCAAGCCCTTGCCGGAGGGCTGGGCGATCGATGCCGAAGGCAATCCGACGACCGATCCGGAAGCAGCGCTTGCCGGCGCCATGCTGCCCTTCGGCGGCCACAAGGGTTCGGCGATCGGCACCATGGTCGAGCTTCTTGCCGGCATCATGATCGGCGACCTGACGAGCCCGGAAGTGCTCGACTATCTAGGCACCACGACGCTTGCACCGTTCCACGGCGAACTGATCGTCGCCTTCTCGCCGGAGAAATTTGCAGCCGGACGCCCGGGCAATCCCTTCGCCCGTGCGGAAGTGCTGTTTGAGGCGATCGTCGGCCAGGGCGCCCGCCTGCCGTCGCAGCGTCGCTTCGTGGCACGCGCCAAGTCGGAAGCCGAAGGTGTCGTTCTCAACACGGCTGAAATCGAGCAGCTCGAGCGGCTGCTTGCTCTTGGATTGGACGCCGTCGTGTAAGCGACGGCTAACCTTTTCGTCGATCATCGACCCGTCGAGACTGCCAAACGAAAAAGGCCCTCCAACCGGAGGGCCTTTTCTATTTGAGTGCCGATCGAGCGATCAGGCCTTGTACTTCTGCACCGCGCCCGGGAGCTTGCTCCACTCGGCGTACCAGCTGTTGAACAGCTTGAACTGGGCTTCGACGTAGCCGCGCTGGCTGTCGGAGAGAACGTCGCTCTCGTTGAAGTGCAGCGTGTATTCCTTGTCGCCCTTCAGCACCATCATATGCTTGAAGTAGAGAACGAGGTCCGGACCTTCGTCGAAGGACGAGAGAACGGCGAGCGCCTGTTCCAGTTCCAGTGCGCGCAGACGTGCGTCGACGTCGCCTTCGGCGGCGGCACGCGACAGGTTGCACATGTGGATGACTTCCTTAGGCAGAACGCAGCCGATGCCGGTGATGGCACCGGTTGCGCCGCAGTTGACGAAGCCGTGGAAAACGGCCGTGTCGACACCGATCATCAGCGAGACGCCATCGTCACGGCTGGTGATGTTCTCGGCCGCATAGCGCATGTCGGCAGCGCCGCCGAATTCCTTGAAGCCGACGAGGTTCGGATGTTCGGCGCGCAGCGCGAAGAACAGGTCGGCGCGGGTGGCGAAGCCGTAGTACGGGCTGTTGTAGATGACAGCCGGCAGGCTCGGGGCGGCCGAGAGAATGGCCTTGAAGTGGTTCTTCTGGGCAGCGACAACCGAGCCGCGCGAAAGCACGCGCGGGATGACCATCAGGCCCTGGGCGCCGACCTTCTCGGCATGTGCCGCGTGAGCGACGGCCGAAGCAGTGTTGACGGCGCCGGTGCCGACGATAACCGGAATGCCGGCCTTGACGAGGCGCTCGACGCCTTCCATGCGCTGTTCGTCGGTCAGGAGCGGCCAGTCACCCATCGAGCCGCAGTAGACGACGGCGGACATGCCTTGAGCGATCAGCTCCTTGCCCTTGCGCACCAGCGCGTCGAAATCGGGGGTGCGGTCTTCCTTGCAGGGGGTCATCAGCGCCGGGATGACGCCGGTGAAAATCTGAGCCTTCATCTGAAACTCCTCTCGGCTTTGTCTTCAGGGCAGCGGCGCACCTGCGCCCTTGCCTTTGATCCAGACAATAGCTGTTTGTATTTTATTTGTCGACAAGAAAAATACAAAGGTCGCTACAAAGCGATATCGAGCTTGTTGTTGCGGGCAAAAAGCTTCTGCACCTGCTCGACGATCTGCTCAGCATGCGCCTTGCCCAGCCGATCCGCAGCCTCGACGTCGCGCGCGGCGATCGCGGCGATCATGGCCGCATGCTCGTCGACGAAGCGCTGGGGGAACTGCTCATCATAGGACTGATAATAGAGACGGAGAATGCGCCGCCCTTCGTCCAGCAGCCGGCGGAACAGGCTGGTGAAATAGGGGTTGCGTCCGCTTTCCGCGATTGCCGCATGGAAGGCGGCGTTGGTGGCGATCATCGTGAGCGGGTCGCGCGTCTGCACGGCTGCCGCATAGTCTTCGTGGAAGCCGCGAATGATCGCCAGGTCTTCCGGGCGGTGGTTCTGCGCCGCAAGCCGCGTGGTGACGCGGTACATCAGCACTAGCGCGTCGAAGAACGGATTGAGATTGAGGAAGTCGATGTTCGCCACCATCGTCGAGCGGTTCGGCAGCGTGTCGATCAGCCCTTCGCCGGCAAGACGCACCAGCGCCTCGCGGATCGGCGTGCGCGACATCTTCAGCCGCTCGGCAAGCTGCACTTCGTCGATCGGGCTGCCCGGCGGCAGCACCAGGTCGAGGATCTCGTCGCGCAAGAGGTCATAGACCATCTTTACGCCGGAGCCGCGCTTACGCTCGGGGATGGGGCTGTTGTCGGTGTCGATATCGGTCATGTCAGATTCCTTTGTCGACAAAAGAAATACTTGTCTCTGTCGCCGGGATCAACAGTTTCCGCTGCCGTCATTGCGCGAAGCTGTTATCCGCATCTGCGTGCACAGGTTGTTGTGGCGACCCATGCGTTTCCCACATGGGAGCGCTGAGTTTTGAGCGCTGCAACTTACGGAAAGCCTGAGATATAAGGTGTTCATCGAAGCGAAACGAGGCGCCACGGACTGGCAGCCAGGCTTCGAAAGCCCATTGAAAGGGGGATCAAATGAACATCGCACGCTCCATCAACAACTGGCGCAAGTATCGTCAGACGGTCACCGAGCTGGGCCGCATGTCGAACCGCGAACTTCGCGACCTCGGCATCGAACGCGCCGACATCGACCGCGTCGCACGTACGGCCTTCGCCCGCTAAGGCGATCTTAAAGACTGAAGAATTGCCAAGCGCCTGCATCTCCTGCGGGCGCTTTTGCTTTTTGGCGCCTTCATTGCGCCATTGTCGTCCCACACATCGCTGGCACTGCGATTTGATTAATCGACTACTCCATTAATCGCGCCGCTTGCCGCCGACAGGCGCGGTGTTCGTTCAAGAGACTGAGTGCCATGCCGCCGTTTTCCCCTGAGATTACCGATTTCTGGAACGCGTCCTTTGCGGGCGATGTTCTCGCAAGCGCGGATCGGTTTACCGTCGTGGTCAATCCCGACCTCGACGAGGAGAGCCCGGCCATGGTGCTGCACACTGCTGAAAACGGCGTGATCGTGGCCCTGTCCCCGGCGCTCGGCGCCGCGCTGTCGTCGGCGGCGGGGCAGGTGCTCACCGAAGCACCCCTTCGCCAAGGGCTGTGCGATGCCGGCATCGTCCTGAACGGTGCTGACAACCTCTTCTACTTCACCGAAGCGGATAAGGCTGTGCTGTTGCGGGAGAATTCGAGCGACCATGTGCGCGCGCTCACGGCGAAGGATGCGGCCGCGTTCGCCCTGTTCCAGGGCTCCGCCTCGGAAGAGGAGCTCGATGCAGCCTATGTCGAACTGGATCACTGGTTGGTCTACGGTGCCTTCGATGGTGACAGGCTGGTCTGTGCCGCGAGCATGTATCCCTGGCAGGAGCGGCAGATCGCTGATCTCGGTGTGCTGACGCTTATGTCCGATAGGGGTAAGGGCCACGCCCGCAAGGTCGTGCGCGCAATCAGCAGGGCCGCCCTCGAAAAGGGATACCAACCGCAATATCGCTGCCAACTCGACAACCACGCGTCGGTGGCGCTTGCGGGAGCCGTGGGCGTGACGCTTTTTGGCCAATGGGAAGCGCCCTTCGAAGACGGCTGAGACGCGGCTTGACGGTATGCCGGGCCGTCAAAACGATGCTGACAGAATCTGGCAGGGGTCGCGCGTAAAGTGGCCCCAGGATAAGAGACCGAGGGATTGCAGATGTCGGCGCAGGATATGTTTCAGATGGGTGCAGCAAACAGGTTGGGCGAGCGCAATTTCTGGATCGGCGCGGTTTCCGGCGATGACCTGCAGCATGCCGCCGAAGACGGCTTCTCTCGCTTTGGCTACGGCTACCGCAATGTCCAGGCGATGACGCGCATGAAGGCGGGTGATGGCTTCATCGGTTATGCGCCCAACGCCGCCTTTAACGGCAGGGCGGGGCTTGCCTGTTTTGCCGCCATCGGTGTCGTCAAGGAGCGCCCGCCCTACTTCTTTGCCATGGGCGGCGTCGCCCCGCATCGCGGCGACATCGACTGGGCCGACAGCATGGAGGCGCCGGTTCGGCCGTGGCTCGACAGCCTGGAATTTGCCGAAGGCAACCGTAACTGGGACCAGAAGCTTCGTCTTGGTCATCTTGCCATCAGCGAGCGTGACTTCCGCGTGATCGCGCGGGCCATGCATGCAGACCTCGGCATGGTTTTCCCGAGGGTGCCGGCATTTCGCCAGCAGCTTGCCGGCTGATCGTTCGCGTCCTCAACCTGGGAGCAGCACCGTTGCGTCCTCCGCCGTGTCGACCGCTTGCTCCACCGAGCCGGCGGCGATGCTGGCATACATGCCGGTGGTTCTGAATTCCGTCGGGCTCAGACCGAAGGAGCGGCGGAACACCTTGGCGAAATAGTTGGGGTCTTCGAAGCCCGAGAGAATGGCCACTTCCTTGACCGGAAGGCTTGCGGTTTTCGTCAGCAGTTTTACCGCACGCTGCAAGCGCTTCTGCAGCACATATTCGGCCGGCGCCATGCCTTCGCTGGCGGCGAAGACGCGCGAGAAATGCGCCCGGCTCAATCCCGACACGCGCGCCAGTTCCTCCACTGGAAGCGGGTTCTGCAGGTTGTTCATGATGTGGTCGACGACGCGGTGCATCGTCCTGTGTTCATGGCTGAACACCGGGTGCGAGCCGAAGACGTCGTCGTAGAGTGCCATCGCCGCCTCGTAGGCAATCGCCGAGGCTCTGCCTGGCGTCTCGCCGCCGCGGATCAGCCGCAGACTGCAGTCGGCCAGATGCTCGATCGTTTCCGGTTGCAGCTTCAATACCGGACCGGTGACGGCGAGCAGGGCGCGGTGGATGCGCAGCGCCTCGTCGCCGTTCATCGAGATCCAGAAGAACTCCCAGCGCCCGCCGTCTTCCAGCCAGTAGCGATGATTGTGCGGCACGAGCAGGAGCAGCGTCTCGCCCTCGCGCACCCGATAGCTGCGGTTTTCGTATCGCAGGTTTCCGGCACCCGCGATCGTATGCTGGAGCACGGTAAAGGGCGTGTTTCCGCGCTTTCTGCCGTCCCAGTCATAGGTCGCATTGTTGCGGATTTCATAGCCGGTGCTGGTCGGCATCGCGTGCAGGCTCTGGCGTCCCCGCGGCAGCGAAACGGTGCGCATAACCGGGCCGTTGTCGATCAATTCTTGCAGCATAAAATTACCCATGAAAGCACAATACCGCTCTGGCGGGGTCGGCGATTATACACATAATGACCACCAACAGCGCAACAGGCGGTGCTTTTGGCCCGTAAGAAATGAGGGGATGCATCGAAGTTGCGCGCAGAGACGGTGAAAAACCGTGAATTGATTTTACCCTTTGTCAGAGATGCATGCAGTTCATGAGGAGTGAGGGCATGGCAACATTCAAGATCGCCATCATCGGCGCCGGCAGCATAGGCTTCACCAAGAAGCTCTTCACCGACATTCTCGCCGTGCCGGAATTGCGCGACATCGAGGTTGCGCTGACAGATCTCAGCGCCCGCAATCTGGAGATGATCAAGGCGATCCTCGACCGGATTGTCGAAGTCAACCGCCTGCCGACGAAGGTCACGGCAACCACCGACCGGCTGAAAGCGCTCGAAGGCGCCCGCTACATCATCAGCTGCGTCCGTGTCGGCGGGCTCGAAGCCTATGCCGACGACATCCGCATCCCCCTTAAATATGGCGTCGACCAATGCGTCGGCGATACGATCTGCGCCGGTGGCATCCTCTACGGCCAGCGCAACATCCCCGTCATCCTCGACTTCTGCCGGGATATCCGCGCGGTCGCCGAACCGGGTGCCAAGTTCCTGAACTATGCCAACCCGATGGCGATGAACACCTGGGCGGCGATCGAATACGGCAAGGTCGATACGGTCGGGCTCTGCCACGGTGTTCAGCACGGCGGCGAGCAGATCGCCGAAATCTTGGGAGCCGGCGAGGGCGAACTCGACTACATCTGCTCGGGTATCAACCATCAGACCTGGTTCGTCGACGTGAGGCTGAAGGGCCGCAGGATCGGCAAGGACGAGTTGGTTGCGGCCTTCGAGGCGCACCCGGTGTTCTCCAAGCAGGAGAAGCTCCGCATCGACGTGCTGAAGCGGTTCGGCGTCTATTCGACCGAGAGCAACGGCCATCTCTCCGAATATCTTCCCTGGTATCGCAAGCGCCCGGAGGAAATTACCCGCTGGATCGATATGTCCGACTGGATCCACGGCGAGACCGGCGGCTATCTCAGGCATTCGACCGAGACGCGCAACTGGTTCGAAACCGAGTTTCCGCAGTTCCTCGAAGCAGCCGGCCGGCCGCTCGACCATCAGAAGCGCTCGAACGAACATGCGAGCCATATTCTCGAGGCCCTGGAAACGGGCCGGGTCTATCGCGGCCATTTCAACGTCAAGAACGATGGCGTGATCACCAACCTGCCTGCCGACGCCATCATCGAATCCCCCGGCTTCGTCGATCGCTTCGGCATCAACATGGTCTCGGGCCTCACCCTTCCCGAGGCCTGTGCCGCCACCTGCCTTTCCTCGATCAACGTCCAGCGCATGTCGGTCCATGCGGCCGTGACCGGCGATCTCGATCTTCTAAAGCTGGCGATGCTGCATGATCCGCTGGTCGGCGCCATCTGCACACCGGAGGAGGTTTGGCAGATGGTCGACGAGATGGTGGTCGCTCAAAGCCAGTGGCTGCCGCAATACGCCCATGCCATCGACGGCGCGAAGGAGCGACTTGGCCGCGCAACCGTCAAGACGCGCGAATGGAAGGGTGCTGCGCGGCGTGAAGTGCGTTCGCTCGACGAGTTGCGCGCCGAGCGTCAGGTCCGCGCCGCCGGCTGATCGATTGCAGCGCTGCTTCCGTGAGGAGACGTGGGCAGCGCTGCCTGAAGTGCAGACTTTTCAAGGAGGAGGCCGCGTCCCGGCGCGGCAAAGAGGGAGAATCTAAGCCAATGACCAGCCACAGACTGATGAAAATGGCGAGCCTGCTGCTTGTCGGCATCTCGACCCTTGCCTTGGAGGCGACCGCTTCCGAGCCGACCGTCGTGCCCCAGCAGCCGGCCTTTCCGGCCGAGGGCAAGATCACCTATGTGCCGCGCGACTCGATCGCCGAGTTCAAGGCGCTGCCGGAATACAAGGAACCGGCCTGGGTTACCGAGAAATACGTCAAGACCGGCAAGCTGCCGCCGGTCGCCGAACGGCTGCCGAAGGAGCCGATGGTCTTCAAGACCGGCAACATGCCTGATGGCGTCGGTGTCTATGGCGACACGCTGCGCCACGTCATCGGCGGTCGTCCCGAGGGCTGGAACTATTCAGCCGGCCAGAGCCAGGGGTGGGGGGGCATCGATATCGGCATGTCCGAATGCCTGACGCGTACGGCGCCGCTCTTCCAGGTGGAAGCGAAGGACGTCGAGCCTCTGCCGAACCTTGCCAAGAGCTGGGACTGGTCTTCTGACGGCCACAAGCTGACGATGCATCTGGTCGAGGGCGCCAAGTGGTCGGATGGCGACCTCTTCGATGCCGACGACGTAATGTTCTACTGGGAAGACAACGTGCTCGACCCGAGCGTGACGCCGCTGAACGGCGCGACGCCGGAGACCTTCGGCGCTGGCACGACGCTGAAGAAGATCGACCAGTATACGGTCGAGTGGACCTTCAAGGAGGCCTTCCCGCGCCAGCACCTCTATGCCATGGCCTATGGCACCTTCTGCCCCGGCCCGTCGCATATTCTCAAGGCCAAGCATCCGAAATACGCCGGTACCACCTACGACCAGTACAAGAACGCCTTCCCGCCCGAGTACATGAACATCCCGGTCATGGGTGCCTGGGTCCCTGTCGCCTATCGCCCCGACGATATCATCGTGCTGCGCCGGAACCCGTACTATTGGAAGGTCGATGAGGCCGGCAACCAGCTGCCCTACATCAACGAGCTGCACTACAAGCTCTCGACCTGGGCCGACCGCGACGTACAGGCGATTGCCGGTTCCGCCGATCTCTCGAACCTCGAGCAGCCGGAAAACTTCGTGGAGTCGCTGAAGCGCGCGGCCCAGGATACGGCCCCCGCCCGGCTTGCCTTCGGCCCCCGCCTCATCGGCTACAATCTGCACATGAACTTCTCGGCCAATGGCTGGGGTGAGCCGGACGAACGCGCCCAGGCCGTGCGTGAACTCAACCGCAACGAGGATTTCCGCAAGGCGGTGACCATGGCGGTCGACCGCAAGAAGCTCGGCGAGGCGCTCGTAAAGGGGCCCTTCACCGCGATCTATCCCGGCGGGCTTTCCTCCGGCACCAGCTTCTACGATCGGGAATCGACCGTCTACTATCCCTTCGACCTCGATGGCGCCAAGGCTCTGCTCGAAAAGGCGGGGCTGAAGGACACGGACGGCAACGGCTTCGTCAACTTCGCGGACGGCAAGGCCGGCGGCAAGGACGTGGAGATCGTGCTTCTGATCGACAACAGCTATGCGACCGACCGCAACCTGGCCGAGGGCCTTATCGGCCAGATGGAAAAGCTCGGCCTCCGGGTGGTTCTGAACTCGCTGGACGGCAAGCAGCGGGACGCGACCAATTACGCCGGCAAGTTCGACTGGATGGTTCACCGCAACGCCGCCGAATATGCCTCCGTCGTGCAGAACACGCCGCAGCTGGCGGCCGCCGGTCCGCGCACCAGCTGGCACCACCGTGCACCGGAAGGCGGTCAGCTTGACCTGATGCCCTTCGAACAGGAACTCGTCGACATCATCAACAAGTTCATCGCCACCAACGACAATGCCGAGCGCGCGAACTTGATGAAGCAGTACCAGAAGGTCGCGACGACGAACCTCGATACAGTCGGCCTTACCGAATATCCGGGCGCGTTGATCATCAACAAGCGCTTCGCCAACGTGCCGACAGGAGCGCCGATCTTCATGTTCAACTGGGCCGAGGACACGATCATGCGCGAGCGTCTCTTTGTCCCCGCCGACAAGCAGGGTGACTTCGAGCTCTTCGCCGAGCAGCTCCCGGGCAAGCCCGGCGAGAAGAGCCTGAGCAACTGATCGAAGGCCGCCCCTCCGGCCTCAAGCCGGAGGGGCGGCGCCTCATCTTAACCGACAGAAGGAAACGGCATGTTCAGGTTTCTGCTTGTCCGCATCGCCTCTGCCATTCCGGTGCTGCTTGTCTTGAGCGTGGCGACCTTCGCCATCATCCAGGCGCCGCCCGGAGACTACAGCGATTACATCCGCTCGCAGCTGATCAACCAGGGTGGCGCATCCTATGAGGAAGCCGAAGCCCAGGCGCAGGCCTATCGCAAGGAGCATGGCCTCGATAAGCCGCTGCCGGTTCAATACGTCAACTGGATGACCGGCATCCTGACGCGCGGCGATTTCGGCCACAGCCTCTACTACAACAAGCCTGTTGCCGATGTCGTCGGCGAACGCCTGCCGCGCACGCTGGCATTGGCGCTCGTCTGCCACATCCTGGCGTCCATCATCGGCATATCCTTCGGTATCATCGCCGCGACACGGCAGTATTCGTGGATCGACAGCCTGCTTTCGACGGTGGCCTTCCTCGGCATGACGGTGCCGCGCTTCCTGATGGCGCTGATCATCGTCTACATCCTCGTCTTCCATTTCAGTGTGAGCGAAATCAACAGCTTCCACTCGGCCCGTTATGGCGGTGCGCCCTGGTCCTGGGACAAATTCGTCGACCTCGTCAAACATGTCTGGCCGGTCGTGGCGATCGCCACTTTCGGCGGCCTCGCCTACAATATGCGGGTGATGCGCGGCAATCTGCTCGACACGCTGAACGCGCAATATGTCGAAACCGCCCGGGCGAAGGGCCTGAGCGAAGGCGCGGTGGTCATGCGCCATGCGGTGCCGAATGCCCTGCATCCGCTGATCATGTACCAGGGCGTTGTGCTGCCCTACATGCTGACCGGCGAGATCGAGACGGCGATCATCTTCGCGCTGCCGACCGTCGGACCGGCCATCGTCGGCTCCATGTGGGTGGGCGACGTCTATGTCACCGCCACCTTCATGCTGGTTCTGTCGGCGACCCTTATCCTCGGCAACATCATCGCCGACATGCTGTTGGCCGCACTCGATCCGCGCGTGCGTCTCGGAGGAGCCCCAGCATGACCGTCGAGATGCAAACAACCCTTCCGCTCGTCGTCGAACCCAAGAACGAGCAGCACAACGAAAGCTATCCTGCGCTCGTCTGGCGCCGGCTGAAGCGCTCCTGGACCGGCATGCTCGGCCTCGTGCTCGTTGGCCTGTTGCTCTTCATGGCGGTCTTTGCCGACTTCCTGTCGCCGGTCGATCCGAAGGCCACGGGCGTCGCCTTTGCGCCGCCGCAGGCGATCAGCTTTACCGACAAGGACGGCAACCTCGTTTTCTCGCCGCGCAGCTATCCGCTCAGCGAAGGTACGGAACTCGACCCGATCACCTTTCAGCCGATCATCGGTCCCGACTACGACAATCCGCAGATCCTTGGCTTCTTCGTCAAGGGCGCCCCCTACAGTCTCTTCGGCCTGGTCCCGGCCGAGCGCCATTTCTTTGGCGCGGTCGATGGCTCGCCGGTGCATCTGCTCGGTACCGACAAGTTTGGCCGCGACGTGCTGTCACGCATTCTCGTCGGCTCGCGCATCTCGTTGATGATCGCCCTCATCGTCGTCTCGATCGTCACCATCGTCGGCACGACCGTCGGCATGGCGTCGGGCTATTTCGGCGGCCGCTTCGACGTCTGGACTCAGCGCTTCGTCGAACTGGTACTCGCCTTCCCGCAATTGCCGCTCTACCTGGCGCTGACGTCGCTGATCCCGGTGACGGCGCCGACCAATGTCTTCCTCGCCTTCGTCATTATCGTCATGTCGGCGCTCGGCTGGGCGCAGATGTCGCGCGAGGTGCGCGGTAAGACGCTGGCGCTTGCCCGCATCGACTATGTGCGGGCGGCGATCGCCGTCGGCGCCAGCGACCGGCGCATCATCTTCCAGCACATCCTGCCGAACGTGATGAGCCATGTGATCGTCGCCGTCACGCTGTCGATCCCGCAGGTGGTGCTGCTTGAATCCTTCCTCGGGTTCCTCGGCTTTGCGGTCAAGCCGCCGCTCATTTCCTGGGGGCTGATGCTGCAGGATACCTCCACCTATTCCGTCATCGGGTCCTATCCCTGGATCCTGTCGCCCGTGGCCTTCGTGCTTGTCACAGTCTTCGCCTTCAATGCGCTTGGCGACGGCCTGCGCGACGCCATCGATCCCTATTGAGGAGGACGCATCATGACAGAGACAATCGACGTCCTCACTGCCGCGCCCTTTGAGCGCAGGGACCTTGCCGAACGCGATGGCCGGCCGGTCATCGACGCCCGCAATGTCGCGGTTCGATTCAAGGTCGAACATGGCACGGTGGAGGCGGTGAAGGATGTTTCCTTCCAGCTCTACCGCGGCGAGACCATCGCCATCGTCGGCGAGTCCGGCTCGGGCAAATCGGTTACCGCGCGCTGCGTCATGGGGCTGCTCTCCAAGCGTGCCACGATCGCCCCGCAATCGCGCATCGACTATGACGGCAAGGACGTGCTGAAATTCTCGCCGCGTGAGCGGCGTGGGTTGCGTGGCAATCGCCTTGCGATGATCTTCCAGGAGCCGATGAGTTCGCTCAATCCGGTCTACACGGTCGGCACGCAGATCATCGAGGCGATCCGGGCGCATCGCAGGATGAGCCGACGCGCCGCGACCGAGCGGGCGCTGGAGCTCCTGCGCCACGTACGGATCCCGGACCCGGAGCTCCGGATCAATCAGTATCCACACCAGCTCTCCGGCGGCCAGCGCCAGCGGGTGATGATCGCGATGGCACTCGCCAACGATCCGGATGTGCTGATCGCCGACGAGCCGACGACGGCGCTCGACGTCACCGTCCAGGCGCAGATCCTCAACCTCATCCGAGACCTGCAGCGCGAGCTCGGCATGGCGGTGATCCTGATCACCCACGACCTGACGGTGGTTCGGCAGTTCTCGGACTACGTCTACGTCATGCAGTACGGCGAGGTGAAGGAGCACAACACCACGGCCGCGCTCTTCGCCAACCCGTTGCATGCCTATACCAAACGGCTGCTCTCGTCGGAGCCGTCGGGTGCGGCTAAACCGCTACCGGACAACGCCCCGATCATGCTCGACGGGCGGGACGTGAAGGTCTCCTTCATGCTGAAGAAGGGCGGTCTTTTCCGCTCGCAGTTTTCTGAGTTGGTCGCGGTCGACAAGCTCAGCCTTAATCTGCGCAAGCACGAAACGCTGGGGCTGGTCGGCGAATCCGGATCGGGCAAGACGACCTTCGGCCAGGCGCTGATCCGCCTGCTCAACCCCGATGGCGGCGAGATCTACTTCGACGGCATTCCGATCCACGACAAGGACCGGACCCAGATGCGGCCTCTGCGCTCGCGCATCCAGATCGTCTTTCAGGACCCCTTCGCCTCGCTCAACCCGCGCATGTCGATCGGCCAGATCATCGAGGAGGGGCTGGTCGTCAACGGCATCGGTGAGAACCGCAAGGACCGGCTCGACCGGGTGGTGGATGCGCTTAACGCCGCCGGCATGCCGGGCAACATCCTGTCGCGCTTTCCGCATGAGTTCTCCGGCGGCCAGCGCCAGCGCATTGCGATCGCCCGGGCCATCGCGCTTGAGCCTGAATTCATCCTGCTCGACGAGCCGACCTCGGCGCTCGATCTTTCGGTCCAGGCCCAGATCATCGAGCTGCTGCGCAAGCTGCAGGACGAGCGGGGCCTGAGCTACCTCTTCATCTCCCATGACCTCAAGGTCGTGCGCGCCCTCTGCCACCGGGTGGTGGTGATGCAGCATGGCAGAATCGTCGAGGAGGGGCCGGTGAGCGAAATTCTGTCCAATCCCAAGACCGCCTACACCGAAAGGCTCGTGAGAGCCGCCTTCGATGTGGCAGCATGACCGCTAGAAAGCAGAGGCAATCCATGACCAGACAACCCAAGATCACCTTCATCGGCGCCGGCTCCACCGTCTTCATGAAGAACATCATCGGCGACGTACTGCAGCGTCCGGCGCTGTCGGCCGCGACGATCGCGCTGATGGACGTGAACCCCGAGCGCCTCGGCGAAAGCGAGATCGTCGCCGGCAAGCTGGTGCGCACGCTCGGCGTCAAGGCTAATATCGAGACCCATTCCAACCAGAAAAAGGCGCTGGAGGGTGCGGACTTCGTCGTCGTCGCCTTCCAGATCGGCGGCTTTGAACCCTGCACGGTCACCGATTTCGAGGTGCCGAAGAAGTACGGCCTGCGCCAGACCATTGCCGATACGCTCGGCGTCGGTGGCATCATGCGCGGCCTTCGCACCGTACCGCATCTCTGGAAGATCTGCGAGGACATGCTGCAGGTCTGCCCGAACGCGATCCTGCTGCAATACGTCAACCCGATGGCGATCAACACCTGGGCGATCTCCGAGAAGTTTCCGACGATCCGTCAGGTCGGCCTTTGCCATTCTGTCCAGGGCACGGCCTACGAGCTTTCACGCGATCTCGACATCCCGGTTTCGGAGATCCGCTACCGCGCCGCCGGCATCAACCACATGGCCTTCTTCCTCAAGTTCGAACACAAACAGGCCGACGGCAGCTTCCGCGATCTCTATCCGGATCTGGTGCGCGGCTACCGCGAAGGCCGCTCCCCCAAGCCCAGCCACTGGAACCCGCGCTGCCCCAACAAGGTGCGCTACGAGATGCTGACGCGGCTCGGCTATTTCGTCACCGAAAGCTCCGAGCACTTCGCCGAGTACACGCCCTATTTCATCAAGGACGGCCGTCCCGACCTGATCGAGAAGTTCGGCATCCCGCTCGACGAGTACCCGAAGCGCTGCGTCGAGCAGATCGAACGCTGGAAGGGGCAGGCGGCGGCCTTCAAGGAAGCCGAGACGATCGAAGTGGCCGAGAGCCACGAATACGCGTCTTCGATCATGAACTCGGTCTGGACCGGCGAACCCTCCGTCATCTACGGCAACCTCAGGAACAACGGCTGCATCACCTCGCTGCCGGAAAACTGCGCCGCTGAAGTTCCCTGCCTGGTCGATGCCTCGGGTATCCAGCCGACCTTCATCGGCGATCTGCCGCCGCAGCTGACGGCGCTGATCCGCACCAACATCAACGTGCAGGAGCTGACGGTTCAGGCGCTCATGACCGAGAACCGCGAGCATCTCTACCACGCCGCAATGATGGATCCGCACACGGCGGCCGAACTCGATCTCGACCAGATCTGGTCGCTCGTCGACGACCTGCTCGTCGCGCATCGCGACTGGATCCCGGAATGGGCGCGCGTGTCGAAAAAGGTCCAGGCAGCCTGACTTTTTCTCCCGGTCAGGCCGCGTCGAGCCCCGGAACCGCATGTCGTCTTTCCCCCATGTCCTAGCCGATTTACGGGGCAAGACCGACAGCGCCGGTTCCGGGGCTTGTTCTTCTCAAGCTGTCACGGCTGCCGCCAGCGGCAGCACGATCCGCATGCAGGCGCCGCCGGACGCCGAGCGGGAGACGTCGACGTAGCCGCCATGCAGGTGCACGATCTTCTGCACGAGGTTGAGGCCGAGGCCCGCGCCCTTGCCGTCCTTGCGCAGCCGCTGAAACGGCTCGAAGATCCGGTCGGTTTCGCTGCGCGGAATGCCGTCGCCGTCGTCGCAGACATCGATCACGCCCTGAGGATCGACCTTGACCGTGATTGTGCCGCGCCTTCCGCCGTGGTCGATGGCGTTCTGCACGAGATTGGTGAGCGCTCGCTCCAGCGACGCCTCGTCTCCCGCCACCATGACAGGGCGTTGATCGGCCTCGAATGTCATCTCGTAACCTGCCCCGAAGCCAAGTGGCGCGAGCGCGACGATCACCCGCTCGGCAAGCGCTGCGAGATCGATGGGCCTGAACTCATCGTTCTCGGCGTCGAGACGTTCGAGATCGAGAAGCTGGCCCGCCAGAATGGAAAGGCGCGTCACGTCCTCGTTGAGGCGGGTCTTGTCCGGTCCCGGCGGCAGCGAGGCGATGCGAGCGCCGAGAATGGCAACCGGCGTGCGCAACTCATGCGCCGCCTGGGCCAGGAAGCGCTTGTGTCTCGTATAGCCGTCATCGAGCCTTGTCAGCGCATCGTTGACGGCCGTCACCAGCGGCAGAAACTCATTGGGAACACCCGTCACCGGCATCTGGATGCCGCGCTGGTCATATTCGATGTGGGCGGCATGCGAGGCCGCGTGCGACAGGCCCGAGAGCATCCTTCGAACGACGATCGGGGTGACGGCCACGGTCGCAAAGGCGAGCAGTAGCAGCATCGGCACGAAGATGCTGAGGAAGGCGCCGGTGGTGCTGAGCAGCAGGCGGCCGAGCGTCAATTGTCCCTCCGTGCCGCTGAAGATCTGGACCATGCCGGCCGGCGACTCGAGCCATTTGACGACCGCTTCCGGACGGGCGTTCTTGTCGGGCGAAAGCCGGAAGCGGGCGTCGTTCATGCGCTCGAGCCCGGCGACCGCAAAGGCGAATTCTTCCGGCACCGTGCCCTCCGAGAGGCTGTGCCCTTGTCTGTCGCGAACGATGAACCAGATCTTTCCCGCCTGTTGGCGCAGCCGCTGCAGCTCTGGCGTTTCCTGAAGTTCGAGCCCGCCATCGGCTTTGCGGGTGATCGCGTCCTTCAAGACGTCAACATTGCCGTTCTCGTAGCCGTCGATGAGATAGCCGGTCACCCAGAGCAGGCCGACCGCAATGGCGATGACGACAAGGGTCGCTACCGTTTCGAACAGCACGAGCCAGCCGACGAGCCGCCATTTGAAGGAATGGGAAGCGCGGCCGCTCATTGGTCTTCTCTGAGAAGATAGCCGACGCCGCGGATGCCGTTGATGGTCACGCCCGCGTCTGCGTCCGCCAGCTTGCGGCGCACGCGCGAGATATGGGTGTCGAGCGCATTGGACTGGATCTCGTCGTCGAGCCCGAACACGGCTTCCATAAGGGCGGCACGCAGCACCATGCGTCCCATGCGACGGGTCAGCGTTTCAAGCACCAGAAGCTCGCGCCGCGGCATCTTCAGCGGCGTGCCGGCCACACTCGCCTCGCAATGGGCGAGATCGAAGGAGAGCCGACCGACGGTGACGACATCGGATTGCACCGGAACCGGGCGACGAGCAAGCGCGCGCAGCCGCGCCAGCAGTTCCTCGAAGGCGAAGGGCTTGCCGATATAGTCGTCGGCGCCGCCATCGAGCCCCGCCACCCGGTCGGCGAGGTCGTCGAGCGCCGTCAGCATCAGCACCGGCACGGTGTTGCCGCGCGCCCGTATCACTGGGATGAGCGAGAGCCCGTCGCCATCGGGCAGCTTGCGATCGAGCACGACCACGTCATAGACGGCGTCGTTGAGGATCAGCGCGGCCTCAGCGAGATCGCGCGCATGATCGGCGATCATCCGGTGATGGCTCAACGCGGCCTTGAGCGCCCCCGCGAACTCCTTCTCATCTTCGACCAGCAAGACCCGCATGAATGCGCTTTACCCCGTGCAACGTGCCTACGCGCGCGATCCTAGTGCCGCTTCATTGAGGGAACCTGTCATCCCGCCGCAAGGTAATCCCGATCTTTGTCGCCGCACAATCATTCGTTGCGGGCGCCCTGCATGACATGCTGTCTCAATCTTGATCCTTAGGCTGTGCAGCAGTGAAACCTCAAGACCGGGGTTCGCGGGCAAAGCCAACCCGGATCACGGCGCATGACATTCAGCAAACGGACGTCGCCTACACTCAGACAACGCAGGGAAAGGCCGGCTGGCTGGCGTGCAGCGCATCCGGTTGCACTTGCGCGCGCAGGTCGTTTCCTGCGTCACGGTACCTTGGCGCTCGCTTTTGCCACCGCCGGCTGCGCCGGCCCGGACGTGATGCCCACCAACAGACGACTTGAACTGACGACGGGTGCCGTGCCGCTTGCGCAGTCGACGTTTGATGTGAGCGACACCGGCATCATCCTTGCCTTTTCCGGTGGCGGCGCCCGCTCCGCTGCCTTCGGCTACGGCGTCCTGTCGGCGTTGGCCAAGGCGCCGTCCCCGGGCGGGCGAGGGCGCCGGCTTGCCGACGATGTCGCGGTTGTTGCCGGCGTCTCCGGAGGTGCTGTGCTCGCCTCCTATTTTGCCTTGAACGGCCGCGCGGGCCTTGAGGATTTCCGCAAGCGGTTTCTCGGACGCGATGTCGAGGCCTCGCTCAGGACGTCGTTTTCACCGCCCAATATCCTGCGCGGCTATCGCGGCGGGGTGAACGATCTCTCCGGTTTTCCGGCCTGGCTCGACGCCAACCTGTTTAACGGCGCAACGCTCGGCAACATCTCGCGCTCCGGCCATCCGCGCCTGGTGATCCACGCGACCGATCTCTATAACCGCGCACCGTTCATCTTCGACCGTGCCTCGTTCACCGCCATCTGCAGCAGCTACGACGACTATCCGCTCGCCTATGCGGTTGCGGCCTCGGCCGCCGTCCCGGTCGTTTTCGCGCCGCTGACCTTGCAGAACTTCCGAAGCGGTTGCGAGGCGTTGCCGGAAGCGAAAACACAGAAGACAGGGGTTCGCGCGCCGGGCTCGCTCGTTGCGCGCGAATACGCTGGCTCCCTCAGGCGCTATGAAACGGCAAGGGATCTCAACTATCTGAAGCTCTACGATGGCGGCCTGGTCGATGGCGTCGGAACGCAAAGCCTGCTGCACGTGATGGGCCGGGGTGCACCGGAACCCATCCCAGCGGAGCGCGCCTTCCGTCTCAGGCATTTGGTTGTCATCGTCGTCGATGCCTCCACGCGGATCGGCGGGGACATCTCGAAGACAGTCGACGGCCCCAAGGCTCCCGATGCGATCGTCGCCGCCATCGACGCGATGATCAATATTCCCAATCTTCAGAGCTTCGATGCGCTGCGCGATCATCTGCCGGCCTGGCGGGAAAGCTTCGTGACTTGGCGGTGCGGCAGCAGCGGTGCCAAGCGTGGCTGCGGCGATCTCGATGTCGATATCATCCGGCTGGCGCTGTCGGATGTATCCGACCCGGTGCTGGCGCGGCGGATCCTCGGGCTGCACAATCGGCTGAGCCTCAACGAAAAGGACGTCGATTTTCTTGCGGATCTCGGCCAGCGCCTGTTGCGCGACCATGCCGGCTATCGGCGGTTCCTCGACCGCGTCAACCATGGCGGGCCGAACCTGGCCCGCGCGGGTTGAGAGATTGCAGACTGAGAAGGCAGGTTAGCGAGAGCCTGCCGGCTCAGTTCGCCCGTGCCTCCAGCCAGTCGTGCCACTGGTCCTCGCTGCCGTGGAAGACGTTGAGGTCGATCTTGCCATCGACGCCTTGAGAAAGGCCAGAACCGGAATACTGCCAGAACAGCCACTTGCGGTTCGGGTAGACGATCGACGGGTGCTGGGCGACGGCACGCAGCCAGAACGGATAGTTCTTGAAAGCGCCCTGCAGGTTGTCGGCGTAGAAGTCCGGCGCCGTGTAGATGATAGGACGCTGGCCGTAATGGGCCTCGAGCTTGTCCATGAACACCTGCATCTTTTCGCGCACGCGCTCGGGCGACAGGCGACGCTTGCAGCTCGATTCGCCGTTATATTCGACGTCGATGACAGGCGGCAGCGCGCCCGGTTCACGCGGAACGTTGCGGATGAACCAGTCGGCCTGTTCGCCGGCCGTGCGGCACCAGTAGAAGAAGTGATAGGCGCCGCGGCGGATGCCGGCCGCCTTGGCAGCGCGCCAGTTCTTCTTGAACATCGGGTCGAGGTGGTCGCCGCCATCGGTCGCCTTGATGAAGGCGAAGTTCGCCCCTTGTGTACGCAGCCGAGCCCAGTCGATGTCAGCCTGCCAGCGCGAGACGTCGACGCCATGCACGGCCATCTTGCGCGGATTTTTGGCGCGGCCGAAGTTGATCGGCTTGGCGTCACGGAAACGATGACCGTAGATCCGCGAGCGGCCCTGTGGCATCGCCTGGGTCACCGGATTTTCCGGCGCGACGAAAGCGACCGGCCGCGCGTCCGGAACAGGCGCGGCGAGCGTCGTCGTGGTGTTTGCCGCGGGTGCAAAGGCTTCCGGCTCCGGGACCGGTCCGGCCCAGGCGAGCATTTCTTGGGGCGGTGCTGATTGAACGTTCTGCGGCGGCGTCATCTGCGCGACCCGCGCGCCGACATTGGCGGCGGGCACCGGTGCGGCCGACATCGCGACCGAACTCGTGGTTTCGCGCGAGGGCGGCGCGATGGTGTCCAGGCTCGAACTGGAGGAGCAGCCCGAAATGAGGCCGGCAAAAAGGATTGCGGTCGCAGCTGAAAGACGCATGGGCACCCGTACGCAAAACAAGGTCGACGGCGATCGCCGGCCGACAGGTGTGAAATAGCTAACGGAAGCTTACCCAAAAAGTTTGAATCCAATCTTACCAAGCGAACCCAATTTCACGCACTGGAGGTTGCATCGGGCCGGGCACTTTGACGCAGGCGTGGTGGCGCTGTCAGCTGGACGAATGTTCGATGCCGGTGCCTGTCCGTTGCCGGCGGCTGGTGCGGAATTCGAGGTTGCGGGCGATGGTGTCGTCGAGCGCGCCGGACGCGTCGGTGATCATCGTCGGCGCAAAATGCGAACGGAAACCCTCGCCGACCCGGAAGGCTGGTGTGTAGAGCGGGCCGAGCGGCTGTGTCGTCGTCACATAGGTGAGATTTTCGTCGCTTCCCGAGCGCGTTGGCAGGCCGTGGCGATGCAGGACCGAAGGAAGCGCGAGGCGCAGGCTGTTGGCCAGCAGGTGGATCATCTGCCGCCCTGAAAGCGAGTGGCGGTAGTTGCGGTAGAACCCCAGGCAATGGCGCAGGATACGGGCGCGGTTGCCGTCGAGGCGCGACAGCTTGCGGGCAAAGAGGGCCACGTCCTCAAGACCATCGAGCGGACGGGTCATCAGGGTGAAGCCATCCATGTCGCGCAGCTTGGCCGAGGGCAGGAAGCGTTCGTCGGCGACGCACTCGTCGAAGAGCGGCGTGCCGAGCAGCGGGATCGTCAGGCTCAGGAACGCCGGCAGAGGCATCGTGGTTTCGCCGGTGATGAAGGCGAGCTCCTCCTGCATAGCCTCGATCGTCTGCGACGACGGATCGAACATCAAGCCATACTGGAAGGCGACGCCGGCGTTGAGGCAGGTCTGGATCGCCTCCAGTTGCGGCACCACCAGGTTCTGCTTTTTCTGGTAGCGTTTCAGTTGCGCTTCGTTCAGCGTTTCGACGCCGCTGAAAAGGCCGAGACAGCCGGCCGCCCGCACGGCTTCCAGATTGGCGGGATCGCGGAAGAAGTCGCCGGTGACGAGCGCAATCCAGCCCTGAAACAGCCCCTCCCGCCACAGCGATCGGATCACTTCGAGCTTGTCATAGAAGACGTCCTTGCTGTTGCCGTAGAAGTTGTTGTCGATGAACAGCACGTATTTCTTCGGCGGGGCGTTGCGCAGCTGCGCCTCGATATAGGCGGGGTCGTAGCTGTGATAGCGTCTGCCTTCGGCGGTTAGCGCACAGAAGCTACACTTGAAATTGCAGTAGCGGCTCGTCTCGATGTAGCTGACCGGACCGCGCCAATTGGCAAGGTCGAAGCGCGGCAGGATCGTCTCGGAGACGGCCCATTCGCCAAACACCTCCCTGATGACCGCCTGCATCTCCTCGACGTCACCGTCGCAGGCGTAGTCGAAGGTTTCGGCGCTCGAAACCGGCAGATTGCGCACGACCGGCCCGCCGGCGACGACGACGCAACCGGGCGACTTGGTGCGGGCATAGGCCGTCAGGTGCTGCATGCGGTCGAAGGCTGCGGTCACGCCCGTCAACACCAGCATGTCGAGGTCGGCAAAGGCTGCCTCGTCGACGAGCGGTCCGTCATGGAATTCGCTGTAGGCGCGAAGGTCCACGCGGTCGCGGGCAAAGGCGCCCGCCAGGAACAGGTGGCCGGTTCCCTGGGGGATGAAGTCGGGGCGGCCCCTGGGGTTCCGGGTTTCGTCGAAATGGGCTAGCACGATCAGGATGCGGGGAGGACTGGGACGGTTCATGCGCGGCTCCCCTGAGATCTGGCAAACTGGACATGCGGCGCCTGGTCGGTTTGGCCAAGCGGAAGAACCTCGCACCACGTGGCCCGGCGCAGCGAAAACATCGTCTCGAACGCCTGGCGCGCTTCGGCGTCTCTCGGTCCGGCGGCATGCTGCAGGGCGGCAAGCGCGACGGCCGGCATCTCCAGCCGGATCGCCTCCGCGAGGGCATACTGGGTGACGCGCTCGGCGCGGCGTTGTTGGCCGCGGCGCAGATGTAGGGTCGCTTCGCCGAGCGCTGCCACCGGTCGGCCGATCGGGTAAACCCGCGCAAAGCGCTCGAGTTTTCTAAGAACGAGCTGTGCGGCCAGCAGGTCGCCTCCGTCAGGGTCGCTGGCGACATCGAAGAGACGAGCGAGCGCCGGTAGCGTTCGCGTCTTCATCGCCGGGTTGAGCGTCTCGCACCAGGAAAGCGCGCGCTCGAGCCAGCTTGCGGCCTCCGTGCTGTTGCCCCGTCGCCGGGCGGCCTCGCTCAGAAGCGATGCGCCTTCGATCGAATGGACGAGTTCCAGCCCGTCACCCTTTTCGCGAAGGATTTGTTCGAGTTCGTCGAGGTCGGTGTCGATCGCGTTCCAGCGGCCAAGTGCTGCGTGGCCCCTGAGACGGCCGAGCAGGCCGCAGCCGAGCACCTGTATGTCCCCGCGCCGGCGCCCTTCCTCGCAGATCCGCTGCACGAGGATCTCCCAGGGCGCGATGCCCTCGAAGGCGGAGGTCAAAAGCCAAGGGCCGGAAATCGTCTCCAGCCCGACCGCCACTTCGCACCAGCGCCTCAGGTCGCCGACCGTCGCCGCATTGTTCAGGCCGGCCTCGAACGCCCGCTTGCCCGCGTGCCAATGACCGATGCCGATCTGGTACATGCCCGACAGTAAGTCGACCCGCACGCGCGTTCCCAACTGGTCGACGCGTTCGGAAAGTGCTGCCGCCAGCCGACTGTAGTGTTCGGCCTGGCTGTGCAGCGGGATCACGCCGCATATGGCGCCGAGGCTGGCATAATTGGCGGCGGTCGTCGGGGAGACGTATTTGTTTCTTTCGGCAAGGTTCGTCGCCCTCAGCGTCGCATGGATCAGCCGCAGCTTCTCGCTGGTGAAGTAATAGATCCGCGTCAGGTCCTCATGCGCCTTCGCCGCAAGCAGGAAGGGATCGGACGGCGATCGCGAGATTTCGCGCTTCAGGATCCAGTCCGCGTCGCGGTGGAGGGTGCGCCGCCACACCTGTTCGGCGAGATCGAGTACGAGATGCAGCGCGAGGCCGGCAGAGGTGCGCGGCAGCGGCAGGCCGGAAAGCCGCAGGCCTTCCTCATAGGCATGGCGGGCCGCTTCGGCGCGGCCAAGATTGAGGCTGGCTTCGCCGAGCAGGAAGCAGGCGGCCGCCCGTCTTGCCGGTAGAATGGTGATCGAAAGGTCGCGCGCTGTCTTGAAGAAGCGCTCGATCAGATCGACGACGGCGGCGTTGTCGAACTGGCGCAGCCGCAGTTCGGCAACGCGGTCCAGATAGTTGAAGGCCTGCGCGGCGTCGCCTGCGCGCTCCCAGTGGCTGAGCACGCGCGGCAGGTTTTCCGCATTGTCCGGCTGCCCGCCTTCCTCCATCGCCTTGGCGATCGCGCGATGCGCTTCATGGCGCTGTTCCGACAGCAGGCTTTCGTAGATCGCCTGGCGGATGACGGCATGGCTGAACATGAACCGGCCCGGGCGGTCGTCGGCGGGCTTGATCAGATGCGCCGCCTGCAGCCGCTCGATGCTCGCCTCGATGTCCAGTGCCGTCTTCCTGATCGGCGGCAGAGCGCCAAGCTCGGCAAGCGAGAAGGTCGCGCCCATGGCGCTTGCGATCTTCAGGAGAACCTGCAGCTCTGCCGGAAGCTGGTCGGTGCGGGCAATCACGGTAACCTTGGCGGTGTTGAGCAGGGTCGCATCGTTCGAGCGGGGCTCGGAGAGCAGCGAGACGGCTGCGGCAGGCTCGGCCGCCTTGGGCAGCCGGCGCTCGCCGATCATCCGGCAGATTTCGCAAATCAGCAGCGGGTTTCCGGCCGACTGCGCATAGACCGCCTCGCCGAAGCCGTCGGCGGGGGAGTTGCTGCCGATCGATGCGCGAACGAGCGCGATCGTGCCCTCGAAGTCGAGCGGCAAAAGATCGAGCGTCTGGGCGCCGTTGTGGTGCAGGCCGGTCCACCGGGTCAGGTCTTCCTGTGTGCGGGTCGTCCGGGTCGATACGACCACCGGCACGGGTGCCGCCCCTGAAACCAGCCGCCCGAGCAGCTGGCCGGACGCCTCGTCGAGCCAGTGCACATCTTCGAGCACGACGAAGCCCTGTCCCCCGGCGAGACTGTCGGCCATGAGCTCGCTCAGCAGCTCGCGCAGCCGATGGGAGCGCCCGTCGCCGGACATGGCCCGGGTCTCCGGCGTGTCCGGCAAAGTGAGGTTGATGGCATCGTTGAGCAGCGGCGCGAGGGAAGCAAGCTCCGGTCTCTCCGCAAAGAAGAGCGCCACCTGGTCCGTGGCCTCGGCGCCGCGCAGATCGCCGATACCGAGCAGGTCGCGGATAACCCCACGCCAGGCGAAATAGGGGACGTCGCTTTCGATGTCGTCGGCATTGCCGACGAGCACGCGGTTGCCGCGGTCGCGACAGCGCTCGACGAAGGCGCGCAGAAGGGCCGACTTCCCGACGCCGGAATCGCCCTTGACGATCATGATGCCGGACTGCCCCCTGGGCGCGCTTTCGAGATAGGCGGAAAGGGCCGTCATTTCGGCCGCACGGTTGAGGAGTGCCGGTGACTTGGTGTCGATCGTTGCGACCGTCTCGGCAATCGGCGCGAAGGCAGACACGCCGCCGCGCACGCCCGGTATGGCCAGCGACCACGGTCCGGAGAAGGCGATCTGGCTGGCCGTCTCCTTTGCCGTCGCCTGGTCGACAAGGATGCGCCCGGCGGCAACGCTTGCCAGGCGCGCGGCCATGTTCACGGCGGCGCCGACCACCGTGTAGTCCGCGCGGTGGCTGGCGCCGAGCGCGCCGCAAAAGCTTTCGCCGGTGGAGATGCCGGCCGAAAGGCCGATATCGGGATCGTCGAGCTCGCCTGAAAGACGCAACGCCGCAACGATCGCGCGGCGCGCATTGTCGGCATGTTTGGGGCCGGGCAGACCGAAGACCGCGAAGATCTCGAGACTGTTCGCGTGAAGGGCTGTGTGGAGGATTTCCCCGCCGGTGCGCCCGACAACGGCGATCGACCGCGCAACGAGCTGGTTCAGCCGATCGAGATCTTTCTCGAGGTCCGGGCCAACGATATGCACGAACAGGGCCGTAATGGTTCTCAGGTCCGCCAGCCACTCCGAAAGCGGCGATAGAAGCCGACCGCGCAGCGAAAGCGGCAGGTAGGCTTCAAGCCGCTTGCTGGCGAAGCCCGAAAGGGGGTGGGGCTGCCCGGTTGCGGTCGAATAGGGATCGATGCGTTCGAGGCGGGCGGTGCCCTCCCGGCCGGGCCGGCCGGTTGCCCGCTTGCCGATCAGCTGCCACACGGCGTCGGAGACGAGAATTTCGCCGGCATCGCTCAAAAGGCCGCAATGGTCCGCCTGCGCCAGGCAGTCGCCGCCGACGATCAGCCAGCGCTGGTCGATGCGGGGAACGAGGTGCAGCAGGGTGATGGTGCCGACGCCGACGGCGATGCGCAGCTGCAGCGCGTCCTCCGGCCCGCCCGGGCCGCCGATCTCTTCACGGATGCGGCCGGCACAATAGCAGCTGCGCCAGGCGGCCTGCTCCAGCTCGCTGTCGGAGGCAGCCTGCCAGCCGGCAAGCAGGCTGTCGCCGGCAAAGCTCAACACGGTGCCACCATGTTCCTCGATATGCCGGACGAGCGGCCCCATGTAGCCGTTGAGCAGCCGGCTCACCCGTTCGGCGCCGGCGGCGCGGTCGCTTTCGGACCATTTGGCGGTCAGGCGGGTAAAACCGGAGATGTCGGCGAACAGCAAGGCGCCGGGAAAGTCCTCGCGCGTCGGGCCAGCCGAATCCGTCGCCGCCGGGGCAGACCATCGAACCAGGGCTCCCGACAGGTAACGTTGGAATTCATTCTTGCCGGCGCCACCTACCACGCAAAATTCTCCCCAAGATTTTAGAGTAACATGCCTCCTTTCGCACTTAAAGGCCGCCCGTGTTGACCTATGGGTTTCCAGTAACGGCAAGTAAATATCTGTTCCACGCCGCTTGCGAACGGAGTAATGTTTGCCCGATTGTTCGAGGGGGTCTCGCAACAGGAGGGGATGATGGGGGTCGACTGGGCTGGTCCGGTCGCCGCCGTGACACGCCGCAATGTCTTGCGGTTGTTCTCGGCAGGCGTGATGGCAAATGTGCTTTCCGGGTGTCGACACGACTGGCCACCGGCCGCGGCCTGCGAGCTTCCCTACCCGATCGTCGACGTTCACTGCCATTTCTTCAACGCGGCCGATGTGCCCGTGGAAGGGCTGGTGCGCTATGTGGCGCTGCGGGAGAAACTGCCGGAAGCAAAACTCTCCGCCGATCCGCTGCAGTCGAAGCGTCTGGAAAACGCCCTGGTGGTTTTCCTCGTGACGGCCCTTGGCGACGTCGCGCCCAAGGCCAAGGCTGAGGACGCTATTCTCAAGAAGCGGGTGCCGCGCCCCTCCGACGCCGAGTTCGAGCGGCAGAAGGACGAGCAGTTGCGCATCGCCGTCAAGCAACTGGTCGCGCTAGCCGGCGAGCAGCGCGCATCGTTGACCGCACGAAGCGGCGCCGAAACGCCGGATTATCAAGGCCTGCTGGAACAGATCGGCGGCACCCCCGGCCTGCCGCAGGGCTTGCAGCGGCGCTCCGGCAGCGTGGAGGAGACGGATGTCGATGCCCTGGCGTCGGCCGCCAAGGCCCACGAACAGATCGGCAACTACCTTTCCTTCGTGCGCCTCATGCAGGACTACCGCGAAAACCTGGCGGAAACCTATGCCCGGATCTTCGCGTCGAAATGCCGGTTTTCCATGATCACGCCGAGCATCCTCGATTTCGAGAAGTCGATCGGCGGCAGGGCATCGCCGCAGCACGACCAGATCGACGTGATGGACGAGATCCAGCAGCTGGTGATCAAGCGGCACGGCATCCACATGCACAGCTTCGTCGGCTTCGATCCGCACCGGGAGGCGCAGAAGCGTGGCTCGTCGCTGGAAAACGTCCGCTACGCGATCATGGAAAAGGGCTTCATCGGCGTGAAGATCTACCCGCCGATGGGCTTCAAGGCATGGGGCAATGCGGATCCGGCGATCGATGCGGCGCTGAAGCGGCTCTACGACTGGTGCCGCGACAACAGCGTGCCGATCATGGCGCATGCGGAAAACAGCATCGGCGCCGGCTGCGGCTATGGCAATATGGCGAGCCCCGCCTACTGGAAGAAGCTGCTCGACACCAACCGTTACAATGACTTGCGGATCAATCTGGCGCATTTCGGCGCTTTCGATGAAGTCATTCGCCCAGGCGCACCGACGGGGGTCATGGTGTCCTGCGCCCAGGACAAATTCTCCGGTCCGCCGACCTGGGAGGACATCATTGGCAAGACGATCGGCCACGGGCGCCGGCCGAACCTGTTTGCCGACCTGAGCTACCTGAGCGAGCTCGTCACCGACAACACGCCCGGGCTGCACGAAAAAATCCGCGCGCTGCTCGACAAGTGGCTGCGGGACTACGATCCCGATGCGCGCCATCTGATGTTCGGCACCGACTGGTCGATGATGGCGCTGGAGAAGGACTACAACGCCTACGTCCCGCGGATTGCCCAGCAACTGAAGGAGGCCAATGTCAGCGAGGAGGACCAGCAGAACATCTTCTGGAAGAACGCCTCCCGTTACCTCGGCCTCGACCGGCCGGGGCCGACCCGCCAGCGGCTCGCCACCTATTGTCGCAAGCGTGGCCTGGACGCCTCCTGGCTCTCGCAGCTGGAGATCGCCTGACCGCGGAGACTGCTACCCGCGGCCCGGCACGTGCCTATCGCCACGGTGCGGTTCTGGCGATCCATTCGCGCGTCCGGCCTTCCGGGTCGGCATTGCGGGTGATGTCGGTAACGACGGCGGCGATGTCGGCGCCGTGCTCGAAGACGCCGGCGATCCGCTCGACGTTGAGGCCGCCGATGGCGACCAGCGGCAGCAACCCGACACGGTTCCGCCAGGCGGCAAGGCGCGGCAGTCCCTGCGGCGCCCACTTCATAGCCTTGAGAATGGTCGGATAAACCGGTCCGAGCGCGACATAGTCGGGCTTGGCAGCAAGTGCTGTCTCCAGTTCCGTCTCGTCATGGGTGCTGAGTCCGAGCTTCAGGCCGGCGGCGCGGATTGCAGCAAGGTCGGCCTCCGCCAGGTCCTCCTGGCCGAGATGGACGAAGTCGCAGCCTTCCGCGATCGCCAGTTGCCAGTAGTCGTTGACGATGAGCTGGCAGCCCTGCTCGTCGCAAACGGCCTTGGCCGCGCGGATCTCGCGGCGGATCTCTGCTTCCGTACGATCCTTGACGCGTAGCTGCACCAGCTTGACGCCGAGCGGCACCAGCCGCTCGATCCAATCCGCGCTGTCGACGATGAGATAGAAGGGGTCAAGTTTCACGCAAACACCGCCTTTCCGATGACGGGGGTGGAAGGGACGGCAAAATCGCGCGGTTCGAGCATGCCCGCCTCGAAGGCCTGCCGGCCGGCATCGATCGCGCCCGCGAAGGCAGCGGCCATCAGTGCGGGCTTGGCGGCGCCGGCGACGGCGGTGTTGAGCAGGACGGCGTCGTAGCCGAACTCCATCACCGTCGTTGCGTGCGAGGGCCGGCCGATGCCGGCATCGACGATCAGCGGCACATCGGGAAAGTTGGCCCGCACTGCCCTGAGCGCCTGGATGTTCTGCGGCCCCATGGCGCTGCCGATCGGCGCGCACCAGGGCATCAGCACCTTGCAGCCGGCTTCCACGAGCCGTTCGGCAACCACGAGATCATCCGTGGTGTAGGGAAAGACTTCGAACCCTTCGGCCGAGAGGATGCGCGCCGCCTCGACCAGGCCGAAGACATCGGGCTGCAGCGTATCGTGGTGGCCGATCACTTCGAGTTTCAGCCAGTTGGTGCCGAAGACCTCGCGCGCCATCTTGGCCGTCAGCACCGCCTCTGACACCGAGTGGCAGCCGGCGGTGTTCGGCAGCACGTGCACGCCGAGCGCCCGGATCAGTTCGAAGAAGGCGCCGCCCTGGCGGCCTCCGGCGGTTTCGCGCCGGAGCGAGACCGTGACGATCTCAGTGCCTGACGATCGCACCGCATCTTCCAGAACGGCGGGGGAGGGGTAGCGGGCGGTGCCGAGCAGCAACCGTGAGCGCAGGTCCTGTCCATAAAGCGTCAGCATGTCTCAGCCTCCTTTCATCGGCGAGAGAATTTCGATCCGGTCCCGGTCGCTGAGCGCATGACCCGAACGGTCGGCCCGGTGCACCAGTTCGCCGTTGACGGCGGTGGCGAGCCAGTCGCCTTCGAAATCAAGGGCGGCCAGAAGCTCGGTGAGGGTGGTGACGGCGAGGTCGTGATCCTCGCCATTGACGGTCAGTCTCATGCGGCATCTCCCTTCAGGTCCTGCGCAAGCGCGAGGTCGGCTGCTTCCGCCGCCAGGGCCGGCGAAAGCAGGAAGCCATGGCGGTAAAGTCCGTTGATCGTGATGGTCTGCCCGGTGCGCAGGGCGCGCGGCAGGTTGTTGGCGAAGGCGGGGCGGACGCCGGCGCCGGTTTCGACGAGGCGCGCTTCGCCGAAGGCCGGATGCAGCGCATAGGCGGCGTTCAGCAGTTCCATGAGGGAGCGGGCGGTGATCGGTCCGCCGTCATCCGTCTCGATCATCGTCGCCCCGCACATGAAGAGGCCGCCGCCGCGCGGCACGATGTAGAGCGGGATGCGGGGATGAATGAGCCTGACCGGCCGCGACAGTTCCACGTCGCTTGTCTGCAGGTAGAGCATTTCACCGCGCACGCCCCGCAGGCCCCGCGTTTCGCCGATGCGTGCCGCGCCGGCGCAGTCGGCGACGAGATCGTGGTGGCCATCGTCGCTCGTCTCATCGAGGAAGGTGACGCCGTGATCGACAAGCTTCTGCCGCAACCGGCTCAGCGCCCGGCGCGGGTCGAGATGCGCCTCACCGGGAAAAAACAGCGCCTCGCGGAAACGTCCGGCAAGCGCCGGTTCCAGCCGTTCGATCGCGGCGGCGTCGAGCCATTCGAAGCCGGAGGTGCGTGAGGCAAAGCGCTTGAGTTCGCCCGCATCCCGTGGCGGGGCGACGACAAGCGTGCCGTTTCGGGAAACCTCGCCTGGCAGGGCGTCGTCCCACCAGTCAATGGCGCCGATGCCCTTCGTCAGCACCACCTCTTCGGCGCTTTCGCGTTCGCACCAGGGTGCCAGCATGCCGCCGGCAAACCAGGAGGCCGCGCCGGCAAAGCCTGGCTTTTGCTCGACAACCGTCACCGCGACACCGCGGGCGCTAAGTTCATGCGCCAGACAGAGCCCTGCGACGCCGGCACCTTTGACGAGGATCCGCATGGCTCAGTGTTCCCGCGAGGCGTGGGCGGGCCGTCGTGAGGGAAGCGGGATGGTGTTGGCGGTGTGCATGCCGAGGCTCCGATTGTGGAGACCCAGTTCACGAGCGAAGGAAGGGGAAGGACGCCTTGCCGTAGAATGGTCGCGTGAAGGCGACGTTTGCGGCAGCGATGTCTGCACCGTCCCTACGCCAGTATGAACTGGATCAGGTTCAACGGGTCACTGCGCCGCGCAAATCGCATAGCAGAATCTCAGCCCCTTAGCGGGACACCCCTGGTGAATGCTCCAAGCTGACCGTTCGGGGCGGTTTTTGTCAAGAGCCAGCATTCGTGTGCGATGTGATCTCATCTGCCGAAAAAATTATCTATAATTTTGCGACGAGAAAGCGGAAGCGTTGGCGGCGTGCTGAAGGGAGGAGTGTCAGGCGGGCAGAGCGGGTCGAAAAATACCGGAGAAGCCCGGGCTCGTCCTCGTTTCTCGGGTGCGTTACGCCCGATTTCGGAAATGGGAGCTGCGACCGATTGATTGGTAATTGGTGCCCCGTCTCGGCGGTTTCCAGATTCGTTCACGGTCAAAAATGCAACCATAAGGGTATGCGATAACAGAAACTCTCCATTTGGGTGCTTGCGAACTTTGCTGGTCGATAAAATTATAGATAATATCAGATTCTATCTATTTCGCATTTGCAATGACCTGGAGGACGAGCCGAAATGCTGGACGGAACCCTATCAACTGGCGCTAATTTTACCCCGGGCGACGCGGGCGAATCCCGCTGGACCCAAGCGGAAGCTGAAAAAATCTATAATATGCCGTTCAACGATTTGCTCTACCGCGCACACACGGTCCATCGTGCGCAGTTCGATCCCAACGCCATCCAGATGAGCCGGCTGCTCTCGATCAAGACCGGAGGCTGCGCCGAGGATTGCGGCTATTGCAGCCAGTCCGCCCACTATCCGACCGGGCTCAAGGCATCGAAGCTGATGGAGGTCGAGCGTGTGCTTGCCGAGGCGCGAAAGGCGCGCGACGGCGGTGCGACGCGCTATTGCATGGGGGCCGCCTGGCGCAGCCCGAAGGATCGCGACATGGAGGCGATCGTCGCCATGATCGGCGGTGTGCGGGCGCTTGGCATGGAAACCTGCATGACGCTCGGGATGCTGACGCCGGACCAGTCCGCACGGCTCGCCGAGGCCGGGCTCGACTACTACAACCACAATGTCGATACCTCCGAACGCTTCTACGGAGAGATTATCACCACCCGCAGCTTTGCCGACCGGCTGGAGACGCTCGCGAATGTCCGCGACGCCGGCATCAAGGTCTGCGCCGGTGGCATTCTCGGCATGGGCGAAACCGCCGACGATCGGATCTCCATGCTGGTGACGCTCGCCAATCTGCCGGTGCCGCCCGAAAGCGTGCCGATCAACATGCTGATCCCGATCCCGGGCTCGAAGCTGGCCGATGCAGCGCCCGTCGATCCGATCGATTTCGTCCGCACCATCGCACTTGCCCGCATCCTGATGCCGCTATCGCATGTCCGGCTTTCGGCCGGCCGGACCGACATGAGCGACGAGACGCAGGCGCTCTGTTTCATCGCCGGCGCCAATTCGATCTTTGTCGGCGAAACCCTGCTGACCGCCGACAATCCCGGCGAGGACCATGATGCGGCGCTCTTCCGACGCCTGGGGTTGAAGCCGATGGCTCCGGCGGCAAGGCAGGATGCGGCCGAATGACCCTGGGTCTGTTTGCGCGCTATGAGAAGACGCTGGAGGGCCTTGATCGCAAGGGCCGCCGGCGCGCACTTGCCCCCGCTGGCGGCCTGGATTTTACCTCGAACGACTACCTGGCGCTCGCCGCTTCGACGCGGCTGAAGGCGGCGATAACGGGTGCCATCGCGCGCGGCGTGCCGGTCGGCTCCGGCGGCTCACGGCTGTTGCGCGGCAATCACGAAGAACACGAGGCGCTTGAGGCGGAAGCGGCCACCTTCTTCGGCGCGGAACGAATGCTCTTCTTCGGCAGCGGCTATGCCGCCAATGCTGCCCTGTTTTCGACGCTGCCGCAGCGCGACGACCTCATCGTCCACGATGCCCTGATCCATGCGAGCGCCCATGAAGGCATCGCTGCGAGCAAGGCCGATTCGGTTGCGGCAGCGCACAACGATATCGACGCCTTTGCCGATGCGATCGGCCAATGGCGCCGCGCCGGCGGCACAGGGCGCCCGTGGATTGCCGTCGAAAGCCTCTATTCGATGGATGGCGATCGGGCGCCGCTCGCTGACCTCTTAGCGCTTGCCGCGCAGCATGACGGCTTTCTCGTCATCGACGAGGCGCACGCGACCGGCGTCTTCGGGCCGGAAGGTCGCGGTCTCGCCGCTGAGCTGGAGGACCGGGAGAACGTCGTCATGCTGCATACTTGCGGCAAGGCGCTCGGTGTTTCCGGCGCACTGGTCGGAGCAAGCGCCGTGCTTTGCGATTATATCGTCAACCGCGCCCGCAATTTCATCTATTCGACCGCGCCCTCGCCACTCATCGCGGCCGCGGTGCGTGAAGCGCTCGCCACCCTCGTCGACGAGCCGGAACGCCGCGCCGCATTCGACGGCCTCAGGTCCTTCGCCAACCGGGCGCTCACCGAGGTGCTCGGCATCGAAGGCAGCGGCTCGCAGATCCTGCCCATCCCGATCGGTGATAACGGTCGAGCGGTCTGCATCGCCGCCCGCATGCGGGCCGAGGGTTACGATGTCAGGGCAATCCGCCCGCCGACGGTGCCGGAAGGCACCGCGCGTCTTCGGATCGCCATCACCCTCAACGCCGACCGGGCCGCAATCGTGCAGATGCTGCAGCAGTTGAAGATCGCGATCGCGAAGGAGCGGCCATGAAAACCCGTATTGTGGTCACCGGTACCGATACCGGCATCGGCAAGACCATCTTCTCCGCGGCGCTTACCGATGCGCTCGACGGTTGCTACTGGAAGCCTGTGCAGTCAGGGCTCGACGAAGAAACCGACAGCGAGACCGTCGCCCGGCTCGGCCGGTTGTCGTGTGACCGCGTCCTGCCCGAAGCCTACAGGCTCGCAACACCGGCATCGCCGCATCTGTCAGCACGGATCGACGGCGTCACCATCGAGCCGGAGCATCTTTCCCCGCAGGCGGTGGAACGACCGCTGGTGATCGAAGGCGCAGGCGGGCTTCTGGTGCCGCTGACGGAGCACACGGTCTTTGCGGATGTCTTTGCGCGCTGGCTGATCCCGGTGGTTGTCTGCGCTCGCACCGGGCTCGGCACGATCAACCACACCCTCTTGTCGCTCGAAGCGCTGCGCCGCCGCGCAATTCCCGTTCTCGGCGTCGCCTTCATTGGCGACGCGCAGGAGGACAGCGAAGCGATCATCGCGCGCCTTGGCGGGGTGCGCCGGCTCGGCCGACTGCCGCGGCTCGACCCGCTGACGCCCGACAGCCTGCGCCACGCCTTCGCCGAGAATTTCAACATCGCCGATTTTCGAGGGATGCCGGCATGAAAAGCTCCACCGTCTGGTATCCCTTCACCCAGCATGCCCTCGAACCGGCGATGCGCCGCATCGTCGGCACCGAGGGTGCCTATCTCGTCGACGAAGATGGCACGTCGATCCTCGATGCGATTTCGTCCTGGTGGGTTATCACCCACGGCCACCGTCACCCCACGATCATGGAGGCGATCCGCAGGGCTACGGAGACCTACGACCAGATCATCTTCGCCCAATATACTCACGCACCGGCGGAAGACCTGGCGCGCGGGCTGATCGAGATCGCACCGCCCGGGCTCGCCCATGTGTTTTATTCCGATAGCGGTTCGACTGCGGTCGAGGTCGCGCTGAAGATGGCGCTCGGGTTCTTCCACAACAGCGGCCAGCCGCGGAGCCGGATCTGTGTGCTGGAGCATGGCTATCACGGCGACACGATCGGCACGATGTCGGCCGGCGAAAGAGGCGTCTTCAATGCCGCATACGCGCCGCTGCTCTTCGCCGTCGATCGCCTGCCCTTTCCGGAGCCGGGCCGGGAGCAGGCAACGCTCGACGCCTTCGAACAGGCTTGCGCTTCCGGCGAGGTTGCCGCCCTGTTGATCGAGCCCCTGCTGCTTGGCGCCGGTGGCATGAAGACCTATCCGGCTTCCGTGCTGTCCGAGCTGAAACGCATTGCCGAACGGCATGGCAGCCTGCTGATCGCCGACGAGGTGATGACCGGTTGGGGGCGGACGGGCAGCCTGTTTGCCTGCGAGCAGGCCGGGATCGCGCCCGATATTCTCTGCTCCTCGAAGGGGCTGACTGGAGGCGCGCTTCCTCTGGCCGCGACGCTTTGCACCTCGGAGATCTTCGAGGCGCATCTTTCGGTCGACCGACGCAAGACCTTCTTCCATTCGAGTTCCTACACGGCCAACCCGATCGCCTGTGCCGCGGCACTTGCCAATCTCGCCGTCTGGAGACAGGAGCCGGTGGGCGCGCGTATCGAAACCTTGGTCGCGCGCCAGCGTCGACATCTGGCGCGCTTCGCCGATGATCCTCGCTTCGGCGACGTTCGCCAAATCGGCACCATTACAGCCCTCGACCTCACGGTGCCGTCCGGCGGCTATCTCGCCGAGGTCGGCCCGCAGCTCAGGGCGTTTTTCCGCAAGCGTGGTTTGCTGATCCGTCCGCTCGGCAACGTCATCTACCTGATGCCGCCCTATTGCGTCACCGATGCCGATCTCGGGCGGGCCTATGACGCGATCGACGAGGCGGCGTCGCTCTTCGGGACAGGGCAGCTATGAGGCTCGTTCGCTCATCCCGGATCGTCGGTTTCGGTCATGCGGTGCCGGAGCGGCGTGTCGCCAACGGCGAAATCGAGACGACGCTCGGGCTTGAGCCCGGCTGGATCGAGCGCCGCACCGGCATTCGCGAGCGGCGCTGGGCCGCGCCTGAAGACACGCTGTCGGGGCTTGCGGCAAAGGCGGGCGCAATGGCGCTCGAAGATGCCTGCACCCCGCCCGGCAATATCGCGCTGGTCCTGCTTGCGACCTCGACGCCCGATCACCTGCTGCCGCCTTCAGCACCCCTGCTCGCTCATCGTCTCGGCCTTTCCAACGCTGGTGCGATCGACCTTGCCGGCGCCTGCTCGGGCTTCCTCTACGCCCTGACGCTTGCCGACGGTTTCGCGCGGGCTCAGGGAAAGCCGGTGCTGGTGGTGGCGGCCAACATCTTGAGCCGCAGGATCAATCCGGCCGAGCGGGCGAGCGCCGTGCTCTTTGCCGATGCGGCCGGCGCCGTCGTCGTCGCGCCGTCCGATGACCCGCAAACCGGCCTCGTCGGCACCGACCTCGCCGCCGACGGCAGTCGCTACGATCTGATCTCGATTGCCGCCGGCGGCAGCAACAGGCCGTTTTCTCCCGATACCAGGTCCGAGGACCTGTTGATGACAATGCGCGACGGGCGCGAGATGTTCGCGCAGGCGGTGGAGATGATGACGGCCTGTGCCGTGAACGCCATGGACGCCGCCGGCTGCGTGGCCCCGGACATCAGCCGCTTCGTGCCGCATCAGGCCAATGCCCGCATTTTCGACGCCGTCTGCGATCGTCTCGGCATCGCGCCGTCGAAAACGGTGCGCACGATCTCGGACTACGGCAATTCGTCGGCCGCGACCATCCCGCTGTCGCTATCGCTGGCGCACCGAGAAAAACCCTTCGTCTCCGGCGAAAAGCTGTTGCTGACGGCGGCCGGCGCGGGGCTTGCGGGAGGGGCGGCAGTGCTCGCGATCTGATGACGCGTCGACGGCAGCCACGCCGCGTAACCTGGCGCGCGCGCCGTGATGTCAGGGTGTTGAGGGCGCGGCGCAAGAGCCGCGTTTCATCAGCATTGGCTGCAGCTTGTATTCCTCCTGCAGCGCATGGCTGCCGAGCACGCCTTCGAGTGCCAGCCGGGCGATCTCGTCGATCGGCTGGCGAATGGTGGTGAGCCGCGGCAGCACCAGCGAAGCCAGAGGAATGTCGTCGAAGCCGACGATCGAAAGGTCGTTCGGGACCCGAAGCCCCATGTCGTCGGCGGCGCGCAGCAAGCCGATTGCCTGCTGGTCGCTGGCGGTGGCGATCGCCGTCGGGCGACTTGCTACGGGTTGCGTCAGCAGCTGCTTACCAAGTTCTTCACCTGAGCGGTAGTCGAAGTGCCCCTCGACGATCTGCGGCGGAACGTAGTCGCCTGGGTGGCTTTTTCGGAATTCCTCGAGCCGTTGAACGAAACCGCCGCGGCGCTCGCCGGAGACTTCGGTCGTGCCCGGACCGCTGATATAGCCAAGCCGACGATGGCCGAGCGAAAGCAGGTGGTCCGCGGCGAGATAACCGCCCTGACGGTTGTCGACGGAGACGAGCGCATGGCCGCTCAAGGGCCGGTCGACGGTCACCGTGCGCGTGCGCGACGCCAATCCATCGGCGAGGCTGTTGCTGACGGGAACGAGGATCAGCCCGGCCGGCAACCGTCCGAGCAGGGTTTCAATCTGCTGCTTCTCGGCGTCCGGGTCGTCATGGGTGTTGGCAAGCAGCACCGAGTAGCCCTCGGCGGAAGCCAACATCTCCACCTGTTTGGCAAGCTCGGCAAAGAAGGGGTTGGTGATGTCAGGCACGACCAGGCCGATAATGTCGGTCTTGGCGAGCCGGAGGCTGCGACCGAGAATGTTCGGTCGGTAGCCGATCGCGTCGATCGTTGCTTCGACCTTTGCCCTGATGTCCTCGCTCACCGTCTTGTTCTTGGCAAGCACACGCGAAACCGTGCCGACGGACACCCCGGCGCGCTGGGCAACATCCTTGATCGTCGGGTTCAAACGGTCGGCTCCCTATCACGTTCGCTGCATCGATCAGGAGGGAAAAATCATGCAACGGATCAAAGTCTTACGCCAGCGACCGCGGGTCCGCCCGACGGCAGCTGGCCTTCCTCTTAGATCAGAGAATGCCGCGAACCGGTAGCGGCTTCCAGCACAAATTTCTCAGCGATGAAACGTTTCATATTGACAGCGATACCGCCTTTCTATCTTCTAAAGGTCGAAGCGAGCCACGCATGTTCATGTGATGAAACGTTTCATTGATGGTTGGAGGACCATCTTTTCACCGGAGGAGAACCCATGAAATTTTCCCTGTATGCGTCTATCGTCGCACTTACCGTTGCCACCGCATTGCCGACACTTGCCATGGCTGCCGATAAACCCGTCGTCGGCCTCGTCATGAAGTCGCTTGCAAACGACTTCTTCAAGAACATGCTGGAAGGCGCCGAAGCACATGCGCAGAAGCGTGGCGACTACGAGCTTAAAGCCATCGGCATGCAGAACGAGACCGATTTCGAGAGCCAGCTGAATGGCGTCGAGAACTTCATTACCCAGGGCGTCGATGCGATCGTGATTGCGCCGGCCGACTCCCGCGCCATGGTCGCGCCGCTGAAGAAGGCGATGGATGCGGGCATTGTCGTCATCAATTTCGACGTTTCGCTCGACGAGCAGGCAAAGAAGGATGCCGGCGTCGATCTGGCCTTCGTCGGCCCTGACAATCGAGGCGGCGCCAAGATGGTCGGTGATGCGCTCGCCAAGGATCTCGGCGCCGGCGGTAAGGTCGTGATCCTCGAGGGCAATCCGGGCGCCGACAATGCGGCGCAGCGCAAGCTCGGTTTCGAGGATGCGATCGCGGCGGGCAAGCTCGATCTTCTCGATTCTCGGACGGCGCATTGGGAAACGGAAGAGGCCAATTCCGTCTTCTCGACCATGCTGACGGCGCATCCCGATATCCAGGGTGTGCTCGCCGCCAATGATTCCATGGCGATTGGTGTCGTCAAGGCGCTCGACGCGGCTGGCCGAAACGACATCAAGGTCGTTGGCTTCGACAATGTGCCGGCGGTCGCCCCCATGCTGAAGGACGGCAAGCTTTTGGCGACGGTCGACCAGTTCGGTTCGCAGATGGCGGCGAACGCAATCGACAAGGCGCTCGAAGTCGTGGCCGGCGGGCCCAAGCTCGAAGGTTGGGTGAAGACCGACATCGAGCTCGTGACCAAGGACAACGTGAAATAGCTCTGAGACCGCGCGTGCGCACCGGGCGCTGCCCGGTGCGCTTCGGCAAGGACAGCATCCGCCGCAGGCCAATGGTTTGCGTGCGCAATTGCTGCATTTCAAAAGGGCCAGGTCATGATGAACACGCAAACCGTGCAGGCGGAAGCGGCTGGCGTTTCGATGCCGCCGGTTCTGGAACTGCACGATGTTAAGAAAGCCTTCGGGGGTACCAAGGCACTGAACGGCGTCAGCCTCTCCATTCAGCCGGGCGAAGTGCACGGCCTCATCGGCGAGAACGGTGCCGGCAAATCGACTTTGATCAAGGTTCTCTGCGGTATCGTTCGTCCGGACGAGGGCGCAATCAATCTTGCAGGCCGGGCCTATGCGCCGGCCACGCCCCGGGAGGCCAAGGCCAACGGTCTCCAGGTGGTGCACCAGGAATTCAACCTTCTGCCCCATCTGTCGGTGGCGGAGAACATCTTCATCGAGCATCTGCCGCGCAATGCGTTCGGCGTCGTCAGACGGCAGGAGATGCATGCCGGCGCACGGGCCGCACTCGACGCCATCGGCCTCAGCGACATCGACGTGCGCTGGCCGGTCGCGCGCCTCGGCATCGCCCACCGACAGTTGGTCGAGGTGGCGCGCGCGCTGATGACGGAAAGCCGTATTCTCATCCTCGACGAGCCGACGGCGACGCTGACGTCGCGCGAAACCGAGCGGCTGTTCAAGATCGTCAGCGACCTTCGCGGTCGCGGTGTCTCGATCGTTTTCGTGTCGCATCATCTCGACGAGGTCTTCCGCATCTGCGATCGGGTGACGGTGCTGCGCAACGGCGAGACGGTGTTCTCGCGGCCGATCGTCGAGACCAATCAGGACGAACTTGTGCGCGCCATGGTGGGCCGCAAGCTGCAGCAGCAGATGGCGAGCGAAGTGGTCTCGTTTGCTCGGCCGGCACAGGCGTTGTCGCTTGCCCGGTTTCGCCCACCGCAATCGCCGCATGCCGAGGGCATTTCACTGCACCTGCACAAGGGTGAAATCCTGGGGATCGCCGGGCTTGTCGGCTCCGGCCGCACCGAGCTTCTGCGGGCGATCGCGGCCGCTCAACGGCCGCTCTCCGGTGAGCTCTTCCTTGAGGGGAAGCGCGCCTCCTTCCGCTCGCCGCGCGAGGCGATCAATGCCGGTATCGGCTTCGTGACCGAGGACCGGAAGGAGGAAGGCCTGATCCTCAACATGCCGATTTCGGCCAATGTCACGCTCGCGTCCCTCTCGGACGTCTCGCGTGCCGGCATCCTTGACAGGAAGGCGGAAATCGAGGTGACGGAACGGCTCGGCGCCGAGCTCAAGCTGAAATATGGCGGACCCGGCAAGAATGCCGCGACGCTCTCGGGCGGCAACCAGCAGAAGGTGGTGCTCGCCAAATGGCTGGCGCGCAATCCGAAGGTACTGCTGCTCGACGAGCCGACACGCGGCGTCGACGTCGGCGCCAAGGCCGAGATTTATGCCCTGATCCGCCAGTTCGCTGAACGTGGCTTGGCGCTGTTGATCGTCTCGTCGGAGCTGCCGGAACTGATGACCCTGTCGGACCGCATCCTCGTGATGTCGCAGCACCGTGTCGTCGGCGAGCTGTCGCGGCCGGAATTCTCCGAAGAACGTATTCTGCAATTTGCCTACCAGGGCGAGCAGCAACAGGCGAGGCAGTAAGATGCAAGCACTCGAAAAGACACAAACCGGCGAAACCGTCCATGCTCGCCAGCTGCCGGGCTGGTCGCCAAAGGTGCTCCTGCGCGACGCCGGCATCGGCCTGGCGCTCCTGCTTTTGATCCTCTTCTTCTCGGTCTCGACCGAGCACTTCCTGACGGCCAACAACATCTCCAACATCCTGACGCAGATCACCATCAACCTGATCCTCGCCGTCGGCATGACCTTCGTCATCCTGATCGGCGGCATTGATCTTTCCGTCGGCTCGATGCTGGCCTTCTGCGCCGTCGTCGGCGGCACGGTGCTGACGATCCCCGATCTCTCGGTGTTCCAGGCCGTGGCGCTGGCAACGCTCGCCGCTGTCGGCACCGGCGTCGTCTGCGGCTTCCTGAATGGCTGGATCAGCGCCTTCTGGGGGCTGCCCTCCTTCATCGTCACGCTTGGCATGCTGAACATCGCCCGCGGTGCCGCGCTGCAGGTGACGGACGCACGCACGATCTATTCGTTTCCGCCGAGCTTCAACGCCTTCGGCTCGCAGATGATCTTCGGCATCCCCGTCGTCTTCCTGATCGCGCTGCTGCTCGTCGCGATCGCCTGGTTCGTGCTGTCAAAGACGGTGTTCGGCCGGCTGCTCTATGGCATCGGCAACAACGAGGAGGCCGTGCGTCTCGCCGGCCATTCGCTGATGTTCTACAAAGTGGCGGCCTTCACGATTGCCGGTGCGCTCGTCGGCATCGCCGCCATGGTCTACATGGCCCGCCTTAACATCGCGAGCCCGATCATCGGCATCGGCTTCGAGCTGAACGCGATCGCCGCCGTCATCATCGGTGGCACCAGCCTCAACGGCGGCCGCGGCACGGTGATCGGCACCCTGCTCGGTGCCTGCATCACCGGGGTGCTTGCCAATGGCCTCATCCTGTTCGGACTCAGCGATTTCATGCGGCAGATGATCACCGGTGTCGTCATCATCCTCGCGGTGATCATCGACAAGTATCGCGAGCGGCTGACCGGCATCTAAGACCGGGAGCCACGTGCGGACGGATCGCAGCCCGCCGCAACCGACGAAACGCGGTGAAGGACAAGGTGGTCGGGTCGATAGACCCGCCCGCGGGGATCTCTGCGGCCTGGTTTTCACGCAGAAGCAAATGGGGAAGGTTAGGCCGATGCTCAAGAACATCGATCCGGCGCTAAACGCCGACGTGCTGCATGCACTACGCTCAATGGGACATGGAGACCGGATTGCGATCGTTGACGCGAATTTTCCCGCCGACACGATCGCCCGCCACACCCGGCTCGGCCTACCGTTGCACATTGCGAATGTCTCGGCCGCGCGTGCCGTGCGCGCCATTCTTTCCGTCATGCCGCTCGACACGCCGCTGCAGCCTTCGGCGGCGCGGCTGACGCCGGACGGGGAGGCGGGCGAACTGCCGGAGGTCCAGCGCGAGGTGCAGGCCGAGCTCGTGCGTGCGGATGGTATTCTTTCGAAGATGTATGCGATCGAGCGTTTCGCCTTCCACGAGGAAGCAAAGCGCGCCTATTGTGTCATCTTGACGGGCGAGGCGCGCCGCTTCGGCAGCTTCCTCTTCACCAAGGGCGTGGTGCCGCCGGCCAGCCACTGGCACGAGGCCGTCGCCGGGTGAGAGCCACCTTGGCCGCCATCAAAGGGTCGCAAGCTCTCGATTGGAAAGCACGCCATCATTGGCCCGCCTTATCTCGACCTTCCGTTCGAGCTCGGCGACGATGTCTTCGCTGAAATCGATCGAGGTCAGCTCGGCGATTTCGGGCAGGGCGCCGGGCGTGAAGACATTGACCTCCACCAGCTTGTCGCCGACGACGTCGAGGCCGACCAGGAACATGCCGTCGCGCATCAGTTTGGGGCGCATCTCTTCGGCGACGGCAAGCATCGCTGGGGTGACGACGGCCGCGGCGGGCCGGCCGTTGACATGCATGTTGGAGCGCAACTCGCCTTCCGCCGGAACGCGCCGCACGGCGGCATAGGTGTCGCCACGCTTGAGCGGTCGGCCGTTCATCAGGAACAGGCGGACATCGCCCTCCGTCGCCGCCGGCAGGTACTCCTGCGCGATCACATAGCCCATCTCGCTGACGGCCTCGAAGATCTGGTTGAGGTTCGTCTCATGGCTGGAGCCGACCTTGAAGACGTTCTTGCCGCCGGAGCCCTGCAGGGGCTTCAGGATAACGCCTTCGGGATGGGCGTCGAGGAAGGACCGGACCTCCTCCATGTGTTTCGTGATCAGCGTGGTTGGACGGACGACCTCGGGAAAACCCTGCAGATAGAGCTTGTTCTGTGCTGCCGCCAATCCGTCCGGGTCGTTGACGACGATCGCGCCGCGCTCGGCGGCGAGCCGCCCGAAGATGATGCCGGCCTGGGTCGCCCAGGGACGCGTTGCGGCATCCTCCGAGGGGTCGTTGCGCAGAAAGAGGATCTGGATATCCGTAATGTCCAGGACCTCGCGCCGCGTCGCATCACCCCGCAGTGCCGCAATGAAGGTTTCAGCCTTGCGCGGCTTTGCGGTTCCGAGAGAAAGCGCATGGACGATCAGGCGGCCGTCGGGTGTTAGAACGAAATCGCCTGGCGTGAGGTAGACGATCTCATGGCCGCGGGCGAGGGCGGCGAGTGCCAGCGACGTCGTCGCATAGAACGTCTCTTCGCCCTCGATGGAGTTGACGAGAAAGGCAATGCGCATTCGGTTTCCTACTCTGAGATCAAGTCGAGCGGGGACAGTCCCCTTTGGGCTCGCTGAAGTCGGTCGCGCGCTTTGACCTCATCGAGAAAGATAGGGCGGAGCGCCGCGGTACCAAGGAGGCCGCGCAGGCTGAGTTCCTGGATCGCGCCGAAATGCGAGGCGGCGATCTTGCCCATCCAGAACGGTTCGAGAGTGCCGCCGCCGGCGAGGTGATCGAGAAGCTGCAAGAGGCCGCGCAGGTAGATCGCGTCCTTGACCAGCCCGCCGCCGCGATAGATGCGCAGCGTGATGTTGAAGGCCTCGGTGGCCGCAAAGCCGTGACCGTCGACGAGCAGCCGGTAGGTCTGCGGAAAGGGTGCGCCGTCGAGCATGGCGGCGCAGCCGACGACCCGTGCCGCCAGCACGCGCAGCCGGTCTATCGTCATGCCGGCGCTCAGATATTCGGCAAAGACCGCGAGCCCCTCCTGCATGCCTTCGTAACCGGCCAGTCCGGAGCGAAGGATACGCAACCCCTGGGCCGAACCGTTGAAATAGGTCAGCAGATGCACGCCGATCTCGTGGTTGAGCAGCGCCTCGACGCGATCGGCGTCGAGCGCGGAACTCCTGGCGATCAAAAGCTGGCCGCGCGAAACGAGCAAGCCAGCCGGCAGGTCGTCGCGAATGTCGACGGAGGCGGAAAAATCGGCCGACTGGCGCCGATAGGCCAATATCATCGCCTGGGCGCGCTCCCTTATGTACTCGCAATCGCGCCTGTCTGCGGCCGAAGACCGTGCATCGCGGTCGGGTGCAGTGCGCGCCAGGATTTCGGAGGCGGCGTCATGAAGCGTGGCTTCCACCGGGCCATAGAGGGCGCGGCCGAACTCGACGAAGGTGCGCGTCTCCCGCGCCGAGATCATCGACAGCTGCAGATCGACCTCCTGCTGCTTTTCCCGGTAGAGGGCGTAGAGCAGCGGATCTTCGAGATGTTCGAAGTTGAGGGAAAAGAGCTTCCGCTTGGCCGTCTCGATCTGCAGCGTCAGCGGACGGTAGTAGAGGCGCGGACTCTTGGAGAAGCCGCCCGAAGCGAATTCCGCCCAAGCGGCTTCGGCGTTGATCGGCGTCACGGCCAGAAGGAAGTCGAAGCTGGAGGCAATCTCGTCGATGCCGCGGTCGGCGCGCACGACGGCATCGACGAAGGCCTTTCGGCCGAAGGCGCGGTGCGTCGGCAGCCGAAAACTGTCCGATTTTGCGCGGGCGAAAGCAGCAACGGCTCTTAGCCCCGCGTCGAAGATGCTCGCGACCAGCCGCTCGCGCAGTTGCGGATAGATGCGGCGCGTTCCCGGCTCGCAGTAGATCGGCGCGAAGCGCACCGTCAGGTGCGGGGTGTCGAGCGCAAGGGCCTTTCGGCCTGTCGCTGTCGCCGCTGGGCGCTCGACGAGCGTCACATGCGGCGTGCGGAATTTTCCTTCGATCGTTGCCGCCGTCTCGATCAGGGCCTTGGCGGCGACCTGCTCGGCGGCACGCGCGCCGGCGACCACCTCGATCAAAAAGGGCGGCAGGAAGGGCGCGTCCTTGGCCGGCGGTTCATCGCTTTCGAGCTCGCCGAATTCGAGCACGATGAAAAGGCCGAGACGTTGTTCGATTACGCGCCCGACACGTTCGATGATTGCGGCGGCGGTATCAATATCGGGCGCCAGCAGATAGGCGGCGTTCGCCTGGGCGATGTCGCGCGCCACCGGCTGTTGGTGCTCGGCGGCGATGTGCACACAGAGGAAGGGAACGAGGCGGTCGATGTGCAGCCGTCCGCCCTCGCCGAAATCGCGCCGCACGGCGCGGCCATCCGTCAGCCGGCCGATCGCTTCGTCGAGCCAGGCCGGGGCCCGACTTACGGGCGTCGCTTTCTCCTCCGTCATCGCTGCCTCGCCAACGTTTCGGTCAGGATCGGGACGAGGGAAGAGACCAGTGCCCGCAGAGAACGAAGCGCCCGGATATCCGGCTTGCCGGTCCATTCGTCCATGAAGGTCTTCTTGAACTCGATCGCGATCGCGCAGCCGGTCTCGGGAAAATGCTCGTGGATGAAGCGCGTCTGCTCTCCGCGTCCCTGGAAGGCGACGTTCTCGCGCACATCCACCGGCCGGCCGTCGATAGAGGCGGTGCCGAGCGCCGACATCAGCGTATCGATGACGCCGGCCCATCTGAGCCGATCCATCGAGGAGGTCCCGATGTTGATTTCCGGGGCTTCGTCGGGAGCCGCAGGCGCGGCGTCCGGTCCCTGTCGCCGGTGGTTGTAGCTGTGCATGTCGAGCACGATGAAGCGACCGTGGCGGCGCTCGATCGCCGTCAGCATCGAATGCAGCATGGCATAGTACTCGTCATGGACGGCGAGGGACGCCTCGATCATCTCGACGGGCGGATGTTCCCGCCAGACGGAAAGGCCCCAGGCTTGCGCCGGCTGAAGATAGACCGCGCCCGTGCGGGCACGGTTGAGGTCGACCTCGAAGCGGGACCTATGGACGACGATGCGGTTGGCAAGATCGCGGATGACGAACTCGGTGAACGGATCCTCCTCGCGCAGCCGTTCCTCGTCCGTCAGGGCGGTGAGCGCGCGGGCGTCGCTGCGCATCGCGTGCCCGTTGTGGATCGCCGTGCCGACGATCGGCCCATCGCCGCGGTGTGCGGTCCACCAGGTGGTTTCGCTGGCTGAGCGGAACTGTTCCGTCGGCTCGCTTTGCATCTTCGCTCCCGCACTCCCTCGCTCTGGTCGCTACGGGGGTGCAACTCCCCGGTGGCCCGAAGGGTTCCAGAACGGGAGAAATTTCCGGGGCGGTCGGGACGCAAGGCCACCCCGCTCCGACAGCCGCCCTCAACGTTTTTGCTGGCCGATCTCGCCGAGAATCCACTGGCGGAAGGCGCTGATTTTCGGGGCGTTTCGCCGGCTTTCCGGATAGACCATCCAAAAGGCCTGGCTCTCGTCGCAGAGCAGATCGAAGGGCTGGATCAGACGCCCGTCTGCGAGTTCCGCGGCAAAGAAGGCCGGCGTCAGGATCGCCACGCCCTGTCCGGCCGCGGCCGCATTTCCCTCATAGACTTGGGCGCCCATGCTGGAGCCGGGCCGGCTCGCAAGCCCTTCCACCGGCACGTTGGCGGCGGCAAACCACTGCGCCCACCAGGGATCACCGGGGTCGAGAAGCGGCAGGCGCAGGAGGTCGGCCGGTTCCTTCACGCCACCGATGCTGGCCGCAAGGCCTGGGCTCAACATCGGCGAAAAATCGGCGTTGATCAGACGGTGGGCGGCAAGTCCCGGCCACTCGCCGCGGCCTGAGCGAATGCCGATATCGACCTCCTCGCGACTGAAGTCGACGAGATGCGGCTCGGTTTGAAGTCGCACGGCAAGCGAGGGGTGAGTGATCTGAAACGAGCCGAGGCGCCGCGCCAGCCAGTTGGAGGCAAAGGTTGCGATCGTACTGATGACCAGTGTTCCCTGGGCGCCGCCGCGCGCGCTCACATAGGCTTCGCTGAGCTGCTCGAAGACCTGCGTCACCACGGGTGCAAGCCGCTGGCCGACCTCGGTGAGCGCGATCTGGCGTGGGCGGCGGAGGAACAGGGGTGCGCCGATCCGATCTTCCAGCACCTTGATCTGATAGCTCACCGCAGCTTGCGTCATGCCGAGTTCGCTTGCGGCATTGGTGAAACTTCCATGGCGCGCGACCGCCTCGAAGACCCGTATCGCCGTCAATGGGGGAAGCGGAAGTGTCTTATGCATCAAATGGCCTTATGCATGGTGACCGATATTCGATTGGAAGTTGATGCCGTCCACAACCATTTTCAAGGTCCGTCCATTAGACGGATTGATGAAGAGGATGACGGCTATGACAACCATTCAAGTACGTAGTTTTTCGTCGACAAACGATTTTTCCGTCGGTTCCTGGCTGGCGCTCCTGTTCGCGAGGAAGAGCCGGACGACCGATGTCGTCGACGTCAGGGATCTGTCGGATCACCTGAAGCGGGATATGGGCTTTCTCGACGGCAACCGCCCCGACGGGCACGACCTCCCGACCGCATGATTTCGTCCGACCGCTTGATTTCGACAGACCCGGGCGGACCTCCCACCGCCCGGGTCTTTTCTTGCCCGCGACGCAGCGTCGTCGCCCGGGCGGAGCAGTTTTCCACGTCCCGCCCGCTCTTTGGGTCAGAATTCCTTTAATCTACTGTTTAAGTGGATAATCTCGGTGGTGTCGGCCGGCGCGAGTTTGCGGCGGCCGCCTGAGATGAGGTCCCTGATGAGCATGTTGCGGCAATACGAGCGTTTGAGTGCAATCCGCGAGGTCCTGCAGGGCCGGCTGGAACTGCACGAGGCACGCGATTGTTTTGGTTTCGACGATATCGAGGATGGCACGGTCCATGAGCTTAAGGATCGCATTGCCGAACTCTCCGATGAGATCTCGACCTTGAAAAGCCGCTGCGGACGCTATCAAAGCTTCGGCCGTCAGTGACCAAATCCGCCAACAATTACCTGAAGTGACGACGGCACGCCGTCGATGAATGGAAATCCCCATGACATTGCATGTAAATTCCCGCGTCGCAGATTATGCGATCAACCCGCTTTTTCTCGAGCGCTGGTCTCCGCGCGCCTATTCGGGTGCCGAGATTTCCGAGCCCGAGCTGTTCGAGATTCTTGAGGCTGCTCGCTGGGCGCCGTCCGCCTACAATGCCCAGCCTTGGCATTTCGTCTATGCGCGCCGCGGCAGTGAAGGCTGGGAGAGGCTGCTCGGCCTCCTGAACGAGTTCAACCGGAGTTGGGCGGCGGAGGCATCGGCGCTGATCTTCGTGTTGTCGAAGACTTCACTGTTGCCGCCCGGCGGTAGCGAAGAGGTGGCGTCCTACACCCATTCCTTCGATGCCGGTGCCGCCTGGGGTGCGCTTGCGCTGCAGGCAGCGCATTCCGGCTGGCAGGCGCATGGTATGGCCGGTCTCGACTATGAGCGCGCGCGAACGGAGCTCGGCGTGCCCGAGAACTATCGGATCGAAGCGGCCGTCGCGATCGGGCGTCTCGGCGACAAGGCGCTGCTTCCGCACGCGCTGCAGCAGCGCGAGCAGCCAAGCCCGCGCAAGGCGCTGTCGGAGATCGTATCCGAAGGCCGGTTCGTGGCCGGCTGACCCGTCAAACGAGGGGGCGGGCAAGGCTTGCCGGCTTGCCCCCTCAGTGGTCGTCGGTCTCATCCCGGCTAGTCTCATTCAGCGCCTGCACGGTGACCGCAGCGACGAGGCCGGTCAGTACGATGCCGGAAAAACCGATCACCAGCGCCAGCAACCGAGCGCTCAGATGCTTCGGCGTGATGTCGCCGTAGCCGATGGTCAGGCCCGTGACGAAGGTGAAATAGAACGCTTCGTCGAGCCGCCAGTCTTCGATGCGGCCGATGACGACGCCGGTTCCTGCCATTACGATCAGGATCGCTGAGAAGATCGGCCAGAGCAGCTGAAGCTGCTGGTAGAGATTGGAGAAGAACCGGCGTCGCATTCTCTTCGTCTGCCGCCGGCGTTGAGATTCCGCCACGCAATCCTCCCTCTCGCGGATAGGCCTGGAAGGCGAACCAGCCGCGCCCCCAAGACGATCGGCCCAAGGCTCGCTTGCCGCCGTCGAAATCCCTTCGCAAACGCACCGCCGCCGCTCTGAAGATAGCCCTGAGTCGGGTCGGCTTCCAGCGCCTGTTTTCCGGCCGGCAAACGGGATGCGATGCCGTCAGTTGCATTTCTTGCAACCGCTTTGGCCGAGTGCTATCGCTTTAGAATAATCTCATGAAAGCTCCTGCCAAAGGACAACCCGGATGGCATCGCATGAGCATTCACTTGCCGGCGACGGCCGCTCTCTCTCCGCGGGCCTGCGGCTCGACGTGATCGCAGGTCTTACGGCCGCCGCCGTGGTCCTGCCCAAGGCGATGGCCTATGCCACGGTCGCCGGCCTGCCCGTCAGTGTCGGCCTCTACACCGCCTTCGTGCCGATGATCATCTACGCGCTTCTCGGCACGTCGCGCGTTCTCAGCGTCTCGTCGACCACCACGCTTGCGATCCTCGCCGGCACGCAGCTCGGCCTTGCCGTCCCGGATGGCGATCCGGCCAAGCTGCTGACGGCGACCGCGACGCTGACGGCGCTCACCGGCGCGCTACTGTTCCTGGCATCGCTGCTGCGTTTCGGCTTTGTCGCCAATTTCATATCGTCGCCGGTGCTGATCGGCTTCAAGGCCGGCATCGGCCTTGTCATCGTGCTCGACCAGGTGCCGAAGCTGCTCGGCATTCACATCACCAAGGAAGGCTTCTTCCGCGATATCCTCAGCATCGCCGGGCACCTGTCCGAGACCTCGATGCTCACGCTCGCGATTGCGGCCGCGGCTCTGGTGGCTTTGCTTGCGATGGAGCGCCTCTGGCCGCATTCGCCGGCGCCGCTTCTGGCGGTGGCCGCGGGCATCGCGCTTTCCTGGTTCGCGGGTCTCGCCGCGCTCGGCGTTTCCACCGTCGGCTTCATCCCGCAATCGCTGCCTTCGCTGACACTTCCGAGCCTGGGTCTTGTTCAGGAACTCTTGCCGGGCGCGCTCGGCATCGCGTTGATGAGCTTCACCGAGACCATTGCCGCCGGCCGGGCCTTTGCCGCTCCGTCCGACCCGCCGATCCGGGCGAACCGCGAGTTGCTGGCGACGGGTGCCGCGAATTTCGGAGGCGCCTTTTTCGGTGCCATGAGTGCCGGCGGCGGCACGTCGCAAACCGCCGTGGTGCGAGCGGTCGGCGGTCACAGCCAAGTGGCGTCGCTGGTCACGGCGGCCGCAGCGGCAGCGACCATGCTGGTCCTCGCGCCGCTGCTCGGTCTCCTGCCGCAGGCCGTGCTTGCGGCGATCGTCATCGTCTACTCGGTCGGGCTCATCAAGCCCGCGGATTTCCTCTCCGTCCGCAAGGTCCGGCTGATGGAGTTTCACTGGGCGTTGGCCGCCTTTCTCGGCGTGCTGTTTTTCGGCACGCTGCAGGGCATCATCGTTGCAATCGTGCTGTCGTTCATCGGGCTCGCGCGCCAGGCGGCCTCGGCGAAGGTCTATGTCGTCGGCCGCAAGCGCGGCACCGATCGGCTGCGGCCGCTCTCGTCCGCACACCCCGATGACGAGACCTTCGAGGGGCTTTTGATCCTACGCCCGGAGGGTCGGCTCTTTTTTGGCAATGCCCAGCAGGTGGCCGACCAGGCGCAGATGCTGGTCGCAAAGCAGAAGCCCAGAGTTGTCGTGCTCGACATGAGCCGGGTTTTCGACATCGAATATTCGGCGCTGCAGATGATGATGGAGGGCGAGCGCCGCATCAGCGAACACGGCGTCACCGTCTGGCTGGCCGAGCTGAACCCGGACGTGCTTGCCTATGTGCGCGCATCCGGCTTTGCCGATCAGCTCGGCCCTGACCGCCTGTTCGTCAATACCCGCACGGCGCTCCAGCACTATCTGGCTGGCGCCGCGCAGGCGTAAAGCAATTCCAGGAAAGGGCACAGCGGTTTTCCGTCCGGAATTGTGCTCAGAAAATGAGCTATTCCGCCATCATCTCGCCCGTTCCGCCGAAGGCCGGCGGGAAGTCCCGATACTTCGGCAGGCCGTCCTTCATCGGCAGCACCGTCTCCTGATAGTTGACATGAAGCATCGGCTTGAAGGCAAGCGACGGGATTGCCGCTGCAAAGACGTCGGTGACACCCCAGAGCGGATGTTCGGTCATGAGATGCCCGCCGCAGGCCTTGCACCATTTGCGCACGCTCGTTGCCGTCTTCTGGTAGCCAACCAGATTGTCCGCACCCTTGACGATCTTGACCTTCTCCGGTGGCCAGAGCGTAAAGGCGTTGACCGGGCCTGCCGACCAGCTTCGGCAGGAACTGCAATGGCAATAACCCATGGCGGCCGGATCGCCGCTCACTTCGATCTCGACTGCGCCGCAGAAGCACTTTCCGTTGAGGCTGCCGTTCGCTGCCATGACTTTCTCCAATGAAAGAACGCAAGGGGCAGAACGCCTTGAGTTGGCGGCTTTCCTTGGGTTCGGTTTTGTTCTGACCGGCCTTTTTTTGCCGATCGGCTCAATGGTCTTCGTTCCGCTGGACAGGGCCGTCCTTCGGTTCTGAACCATTCTCCAATGCGTGACCTGATGCCTTGGCTTCGGTCACAGAGTGGCGTTCGGCTCCCGGCTTCCCATTCTCCTTGAGGAGCGCAGCCCGGCACTGCTAGGCTCGCTAGAAAGTCATCAGGACAGTCGGGATTTCATTGACGCGCCTTCCGTGATGATGCTTTCGCCGCGCGGC